>NZ_PSQF01000051.1:0-21077 GCF_003324125.1 Subdoligranulum sp. APC924/74
TTGGCAACGCAGATGCCGTGCCGCAGCTGCCGGAGCGGTGCTTAAGCCGCAAGGCGGGAATTGTGCGGTGTTGCCTTAAATTAGTGTCAGTATAACACCCTGCGGGGCAGAAATACAAGTCAAATTTGTTAAAAGTTACACAAAATCCAAAAACGCGAACTCGCTGCCTTACATCTTGTGGTCAGCAAACAGCGGGTCATCCTGCCACAGTACGGTGTGCCCGGCGGCGCGGGTGGCGTTCAAGTCAATGATGCGCTGGTTGCCGGAGCCGCGGAACCGCAGCGAAATATCGTGCTGCGCGGAGATGAATTCACCGTCCACCAGCACATCGATCAGGCTCAGCATCTCGTCTGTCACTTCGCAGCGGGCGTGGCTGGGCTGCAAAAGTTCGGTTTCGTATACATTGCCGGTGTAGCACCAGATGGTTTTGTGGGGGTACAACACCCGTACTTCGTGCAGGAACGGCACCAGCGCACGCTGGTTTTCCGGCTCAAAGGGTTCGCCGCCCAAAAGGGAAAGCCCATCAATATAATCCGGGGCAAGGCTGCCCAAAATTTCATTGCGCACGGCTTTATCAAAGGGCAGGCCATAACCAAAATCCCAGGCAACGGCGTTAAAACATTCCGGGCAGTGGCGGCGGCAGCCGGAAACAAACAGACTGGTACGCACGCCCGTGCCGTTGGCAATATCACAGTATTTTATGGTTGCGTAGTTCACGCGGGGAGCCTCCTTATAAAATGCAACACTATATCTTGTATAGTGCTGCGGCAAATCATCACAATAGGCAGGTGCCTTGCACCAGTATACCAGCCGTGCCGGGCAAAAGCAAGCGGCCAGGGAACAATAAAATCACATAGCATCGCAGCTTTGAAAAAAGTGCCTATTTTACCCAAAAAGCCAGCGCTTTTTTCGGCGTTTTGTTTTGAAATCTTTTTGAACGTCCCATCGCGCTATATAGCATATACGGGCGCTACTGGCAAATTATATACAATATATTGTGGTGTATTGGCTTGACTTTGCCGGGTCGATGCGGTAAGATAAATACGCTCGCCAAAATCATGGAGCGGTTTTGGTGTGGGG
Organism: Subdoligranulum sp. APC924/74; assembly: GCF_003324125.1. Classification (NCBI taxonomy): domain Bacteria; kingdom Bacillati; phylum Bacillota; class Clostridia; order Eubacteriales; family Oscillospiraceae; genus Subdoligranulum; species Subdoligranulum sp. APC924/74. The sequence continues at coordinate 1,081 of NZ_PSQF01000051.1, forward strand.
TATCAACCCGGCAGCTTTTATTGAGGTAAGGAGATAACAGTTCATGAAGATCATCAAGCGCAACGGCAGCGAGGCCGTTTTCGATATATCCAAAATTATTGCAGCGGTGACCAAAGCCAACAACGTTGTTGCCTCCAACCAGCGCTTGACCAAGGAACAGATCACGGCCATTGCCGATGATGTGGCGCAGGAATGCCAGAGCCGCAACCACGCCATGAACGTGGAAGAGATCCAGGATCTGGTGGAAGACGCCATCATGCAGACCAAAGCGTATGAGGTGGCCCGCAAATATATCACCTACCGCTATGTGCAGAGCCTGCGCCGTACCCATAACACCACCGACGACCGCATTCTGTCCCTCATCGAGTGCAACAATGAGGAAGTCAAGCAGGAAAACGCCAATAAAAACCCGACCGTCAACAGTGTTCAGCGCGATTATATGGCCGGCGAGGTCAGCAAGGACCTGACCATGCGTATGCTGCTGCCTGCCGAGATTGTAAAGGCACATGAGGATGGCATCATTCATTTCCATGATGCTGACTATTACGCCCAACATATGCACAACTGCGACTTGGTCAACCTGGACGACATGCTGCAGAACGGCACGGTTATTTCTGGTACCCTCATCGAAAAACCGCATTCTTTCTCCACGGCCTGCAACATTGCCACCCAGATCATTGCGCAGGTGGCATCCAACCAGTACGGCGGCCAGAGCATCAGCCTGACCCACCTGGCACCGTTTGTGGATATCAGCCGCAAAAAGATCCGCCGCGATACCGAAGCGGAGATGAAGGAACTGGGCATTGATCCCGGTGAAGAAAAGCTCTCCCAGATCGTTGAAGCCCGTCTGCGCGAGGAAATCAAGCGCGGTGTGCAGACCATCCAGTACCAGGTCGTTACCCTGATGACCACCAACGGCCAGGCACCGTTCATCACGGTATTCATGTACCTAAACGAAGCAGGCGAAAACCAGCGCCTGAAATCTGACCTTGCCATTATCGTGGAAGAAATGCTCCGCCAGCGCTACCAGGGTGTTAAGAATGAAAAGGGCGTCTGGATCACCCCCGCGTTCCCCAAGCTGATCTATGTGCTGGAAGACGATAATATCCGCGAAGGCACCCCCTATTTCTACCTGACCAAGCTGGCCGCCAAATGCACCGCAAAGCGCATGGTGCCGGACTATATCAGCGAAAAGAAGATGAAGGAATACAAGCTGTCTAAGGGTGAGACCGAGGGCAACGGCGATGTATTTACCTGCATGGGCTGCCGCAGCTTTTTGACCCCCGACCGTTCCGGCAATGGCTGGAACAATGTGGCCAACGCCCAGAACTATGTGCCGGGCAAGCCGAAGTACTATGGCCGCTTCAATCAGGGTGTTGTTACCATCAACCTGCCGGATGTGGCCCTGTCCTCCGGCGGTGAGCCGGATAAATTCTGGAAAATTTTTGATGAGCGTCTGGAACTGTGCCACCGCGCCTTGCAGTACCGCCATAACCGCCTTAAGGGTACCCTGTCCGATGCGGCACCCATTCTGTGGCAGTACGGCGCTCTGGCCCGCCTGAAAAAGGGCGAGCCCATTGATAAGCTGCTGTACGGCGGCTACTCCACCATCAGCCTGGGCTATGCGGGCCTGTATGAATGCTGCAAATATATGACCGGCAAGAGCCATACCGATCCCGCCGCAAAGCCCTTTGCCCTGAGTGTGATGCAGCACATGAACGATAAGTGCAACGAGTGGAAAAACGCTGAAAATATTGATTACTCGCTGTACGGCACCCCGCTGGAATCCACCACCTACAAGTTTGCCAAGTGCCTGCAAAAGCGGTTTGGCATTGTGCCGGGCATTACGGACCGCAACTATATCACCAACAGCTACCATGTGCATGTGACCGAGCAGATCGATGCGTTCACCAAGCTGAAGTTTGAAAGCGAGTTCCAGCGCCTGTCTCCGGGCGGCGCCATCAGCTATGTGGAAGTGCCCAATATGCAGGATAACCTGGAAGCTGTCATCAAAGTGATGCAGTTCATCTATGATAACATCATGTACGCAGAGCTGAACACCAAGAGCGACTACTGCCAGGTGTGCGGCTATGACGGCGAGATCAAGATCGTAGAGGACGACGGCAAGCTGGTGTGGGAGTGCCCGCACTGCCATAACCGCGACCAGAGCAAGCTGAATGTTGCCCGCCGCACCTGCGGCTACATCGGTACCCAGTTCTGGAACCAGGGCCGCACCGCCGAAATCAAGGACCGCGTGCTGCATCTGTAAAACGTATAAAGATAATAGAATAAACAAAATGAGGCGTATCCACGATATATGGATGCGCCTCATTTTGTTGCTAAGATAAATGAAACGGTTAAATTATAGAGGGGGTATTCTGATGTATTTGAGGGGAACTTATTTTGGTTGTAATTTTATTTATTGTTTTTGGAAATAACTTTGTAATAATATGAATAAACGGAATAGCTCTAAGCGATTGAAAAAACTCAATTCTTGCGATATAATAAATTACACTTACAGTGAAATATATTTCAAACAGATGAGGTGGAAGTATGCTGAAAAATAATATAGAGGTCGATGTAAAGGTAAAATGTATAGAAGCTGCGACCACGCAGGCAAAGCTGGCTGAAGAAGTTGGAACCACGCCGTCCTATGTAAATCGCCTGATAAAGAAGAAAGACGGAATTGTAAATAACACATTTTTGCAGATGTTAGAAAAGCTTGGTTATGATGTAGAACTGACCTATGTGAAAAGGGAAATATAAGGCGAGGAGGATACAGTGATGCGAGGCAAAAGTATAAATCTGTTTCTGATGGATGGTGAGGCCGGTGGCAGAATAAAATGTACACTGGCGAATTGGACAGGTATTGCATATAAAATTCCTCGGACAGAGCTTGACCGCTGCAAGGAACGAGAGGATTTAAAACAGAGTGGTGTTTATTTCCTCTTTGGTACTTCAGACACCACTGGAAAAGGTGTTGTTTATATTGGACAGGCTGGAGCAAGGAAAAACGGTGAAGGTATTCTGAATCGCCTGCAGGAGCATAAGAGAAATCCAGAAAAAGATTACTGGACAGAAGCCATCGTATTTACCACATCCAATAATTCATTTGGACCCACTGAGATAAGCTATCTTGAAAACCGTTTCTGTAATTTGGCACTGCAAGCAAATCGCTATGAGGTCAAAAATGGAAATGATCCTACGCCGGGTAATATTACAGAAGAAAAAGAATGCGAACTGGAGGAGTTCATTGATTATGCAAAAGTAATCATGGGAACCTTGGGACATAAGCTGTTTGAACCTATTACCAAGCCAGTTGAAGTAAAAACGGAAGTTGAAGAAAAACAGGCGGATAATATCGGGAAGTTGTATCTGAAAAGAACCATTAAAACAATCGGTACGGTCGAAGCCGTTGGAATGCAGACTGCAGAAGGCTTTGTGGTTTTGGCGGGAAGCCACATCTCTCCATCGGACGATGATACGATTCCGGAAGTTATCAAAGAAAAAAGAAAGAAGACTACTCTTGATGCTGACGGGAAACTGATAGAGAATTTGCTGTTTACCAGTCCTTCCTATGCTGCAAAGTTTGTGATTGGCAAGAGTGCGAATGGACTGACAAGCTGGAAGGATGCTGATGGACATACACTTAAGAGCTTGGAATCTAAAATTGATGAATAAATGTTGCGGAGGAAGCAACGTTGAAGTTTATAATCCTAAGACTTGTATAAAGCGAATATAGAAAAGAAAAATCTATACCGTAAAGCAACCGCCCGGTACAAATCCTGTACCGGGCGGCTGCTTTATGATGAAATAGCAGAGAATGGCAGAAAGTTACAGCTGGTCGATGGTGGGGTAGCTGTCAATGGCACCGTAGCGCTGCACACTGTAACCGCAGAACCGGTTGGAAAAATCCAGCCATTGGTTCAGCTGGTCCGCCTGCAGAGCGGGCAGGGCGGCGCGGTCCACCCCGTTTTTGTGCAGCTGCCACAAGAACGAGCCGATGAACCCGTCCCCGGCGCCGGTGGTATCCACGGCCTTTACCGGCTTGCTGGCGGAAAAGCCGTGGGCGGTGCGGGTGTAAGCGTGGGCACCGGCGCTGCCGCAGGTGTAGAGCACCAGCTGTACATGGCCCACAAACAGGCTGGGCAGGGCGGCTTCAATATCACTGGTGCTGGTCAGAAATTCCAGCTCTTCGTCCGAGATTTTGACCACATCGGCCAGCGGCAGGAACTCCAGCACCGTGCGGCGCAAAGCATCACGGTCCGGCCACAGCGGAAAGCGCAAGTTGGGGTCAAAGTCAATGATAGTCCCGGCGCTGCGGGCTGCGGCAATGGCAGTTTTGTGGGCTTCCCGCATGGGGCTTTCCACCAGGGCAACGCTGCAAAAATGCAGGGCATAGGCGTTGGCAAACAGGCTGGTATCCACCTGCTCCGGGGCGTACAGCAAATCGGCGGAGGGCTTGCGGTAAAAACTGAACGTCCGGTTGCCGTCCGCTTCCAGCGAAACAAAGGCCAGGGCGGTGTTGGCTTTGTCCGTCAAACAGATGTGGCTGGTATCAATGCCGCAGGCAGCCAGTTCATCAATGATCTTGTGGCCGAACGGGTCATCTCCCAGCTGGGTCAGCAGGGCAGAATCCCCACCCAGGCGGGCATAAGCACCGCACACGTTGGCGGGCGCGCCGCCCACACGGGGGCTGAAAGAGGGAACCTCGGCAAAGGAACAGCCGGTTTTGGACGGAATCATATCGATCAGCGCTTCGCCGATCGCATACAAGGTATCATGTGCCATGGAATGTCCTCCGTTAAATCGAAAGGGAATACAGGGTGCTGCCTGCGCCGCAAAGCTGCACGGCAACCTTGCCCGCTGCCGGGTAATACCGGGTGGAAAGCACCGCGGCACCATCGTTCAGGAATATTTCCAGCGAGGAAGCATCCCCCACAACACGCAGGCTGCGGCAGGGGGCATCCAGCACAGCCTTGCGCTCGGTGCGCCCGGCGGCAATCGCTGCATCGGTAAAGCGCAGGGTACAGGTGCGGTCCGCTTCGGTGTAAGTCAGGGTCAAGCCGTTGGCAATGGTCAGGACAAAATCCCCGGCGGGGGAGGCGGTCAGGTCAAAGCAGGGGTCCGTTTCAACCGTTTCGCCGTCTGCCGGCTGGCGGGCTTCGCCGCGCAGGGCGTTCAGCTCGGCGGCGGGGGCTTGCAGCAGGCAGCCATTGCCGTCCTGGGTCAACACGCGGGGCAGGGTCAGGCAGTGTTGCCAGCCATACTCCACGGTGGGGTTGGTGTAATCGGCATCCGGCATGCCCATCCAGCCAAACTGGATGCGGCGGCCATCCGCGGCGGCAAAGCTTTGGGGCGCGTAATAGTCAAAGCCATCGTCCAGGGCGTGGAATTCGCTCAATGTGCAATCGGTGCGCCAGTCACCCTGCAGGGCAAAGTAACCGCAGCCGTACACGTTCTGGCAGGCAATGCCCTGGGGCGATACCGCCAAAAACCACTGGCCGTCCAGCTCAAACAGGTCGGGGCATTCCCACATATAGCCAAAGGGTTCGGGGGTGGTAATGGTGTTGATGTGGTTCCAATGCAGCTTGTCGGCGCTTTCAAACACCAGCACTTCGCCATGGTCGTCCAGTGTTCGGGCACCCAGCACCATATAGTAGCGCCCATCCAGTGCAAACACTTTGGGATCGCGCACATGGCAGGTCAGCCCGGCGGGATAATCCTGGTTGTACATCAGGCAGCGCTTGTTGTCCAGATGGATGGCATCGCGGCTGGTGGCAAGGCAGACATTGTGCCCGCGCCCCTGCTTGATGTAGTCATATTCGCCGGGGTGCTTGACATTGCCGGTATAGTACAGGTACAGCATGCCGTCCTCTACCAGAGCGGAGCCGGAATAAACGCCATGGCAGTCAAACGGTTCGTCCGGGTACAACATTACGGGCAGGCGTTCCCAGTGGAACAAATCGCGGCTGCGCACGTGCCCCCAGTGCTTGACCCCTCCCGTGGGGTCAAACGGGCCGTACTGATAAAACACATGGTATTCATCGCCAATCTGGCACAGCCCGTTGGGGTCGTTCAGCCAGCCAACCGGGGGCTGAACATGCAGCTTCTGCCGGTGGGGATCCGCCGCCGCGCGGGCGGCCCCGGCGGCTTCCACCATGGGGACAAGACGCTTCAAATCACGCTGCAAGGCATTCATAACAGGTAGCTCCTTATTGATTGAGAGGGAAAAACATCAGGCTTTGGTTTCCTCGGCTTCGGGGGTCCAGATCACCCAGGTCACAGCGAAGGAAACGCCGAAGGAAATTGCCATCATGATGAGGTACTGCAGCGGCATGTGCAGATGCAGCAGGATGCCGAAGATGCCGGTCACGCCGGTGCCGGTGGCACCAAGGCCGGTCACACTGGCATACAAAGCGCCACAGGCACCGCCGACCAGACCGCCGATAAAGGGCTTAAAGTAGCGCAGGTTGACGCCGAAGATGGCAGGCTCGGTAATGCCCATGCAGGCAGAAAGGGCGGAGGGCAGGGCCATAGACTTAACTTTGGCGTTCTTGCTCTTGAGGGCAACGGCAAAAGCGGCACCGCCCTGGGCAACGTTGGCGGCACTGGCCAGGGGCAGCCAGTAGGTGAAGCCAAACTTGGCCAGCTGGCCAAGGTCGATCAGGGTGTACATATGGTGGATACCGGCCACAACGGTGACGGCGTACAAACCGCCCATGATGAAGGAACCGATGCCGAACGGCAGCTGAATTAAAGCCTGAACGCCGTTGATGATGCCGTCCTCCAGCGTGGTGAAGATTGGGCCGATGACAGCGAGGGTGAGATAACCGGTAACGAAAACGGAGACCAGCGGGGTAACAAACAGGTCGATCATGGCGGGCACAACTTTGTGCAGCCGCTTTTCAATCTGGCACATCAGCCACACGGCAATGATAACGGGGATAACGTGGCCCTGGTAGCCGACCAGCGGAATTTTGTACAGCCCGCCAAACACCGACTGGTAGGTCTGCACGCCCTCAGAAGCAACGGTCCAGGCGTTCTGCAGGTTGGGGTGAATCATGATCATGCCGATGACAGCACCCAGGAACTGGTTGCCACCAAACACCTTTGCGGCGGAGAAGGCGATCAGGATAGGCAGGAAGGTGTACGCCGTGTTGGAGAACAGCTGGGCAAACACATAGATGGAACCGCTGGTATCAATGTTCAGGAAGCCGTTGTTGACCATAAAGTTCAGCGCTTCCATAATGCCCATCAAAAAGCCGGAAGCCACGATGGCCGGGATGATGGGAACAAAGATATCGCCCAGCGTCTTGATGGCCCGCTGGTACCACGGCGCTTTGGAAGCGGCAGCCTGTTTGACTTCCTCCTTGCTGGCACCGGTGATTCCGGCCAGGGCGGTGAACTCGTCATACACCTTGTTCACAATGCCGGTGCCGAAGATGATCTGCAGCTGGCCCTGGGCTTCAAATACGCCCTTGGCGCCCTCAGCATTTTCAAGCTCTTTTTTGTTCACCTTGGAGTTATCCGCAATCACCAGGCGCAGGCGGGTTGCGCAGTGTGCGGCCGATACAATGTTGGAAGCACCGCCGATGTTGTCCAGTACCTGCTGGGCTGCTTTCTTGTAATCCATGTTGCACGCTCCTTCTTTTATCTGTTGGCCCGGTAGGAGGTTCCGGGGCCTGTTTCATTTGACAGCTTTATTATATACGAAGGTGAGTGCTTTTTCTATTGACCAAACGACCCAACTTGCAAAGATTCTGTTATCGATTTCACACAGTTTCACACCCTTCTTTGGTAAAATGCACAAAAAACAGGGGGCTGCATGGAAAGGGTGCACAAAACAAAAACTTCCCCGCAGTGATGCAGGGAAGTGTGGCGCAAAGGATGCCTGTTATAGCGACCAGACATTTTCATCTGAGTTGTCATCCCCGGTGGAGGCCCGGCATTTTAACTCATAATCCAGCTTGATCATCTGCGGCTCGGCATGGGGGTCCGCCAGCATGTCCAGCAGCAGGCGGGCGGCTTTGTCCCCGGCGGTGCGGTAATGCAGATGGGCGCTGGTCAGCGGCACATAGGCAACGCGGCCAATGCGGTTGTCGCCCACAGCGGCAATCATGATGTCATCCGGCACCCGCAGACTGTGGCTGCGGCAGTATTGCAGCGCACCCAGGGCGATGGAGTCGGTCGCGCAGAACAGGCAGTCCAGCCCCGGCGCACGGCCAAACAGCTGCTCCGCCTGGTGGTAGCCGGATTCCATGTTGAACTTGGCAATGCTCATCCGCTGCGGCTGGGGCACGAGACCTGCATCCCGCAGCGCACTGTCAAAGCCTTCGCGCCGGGCAAGGCCGACGGCTTTGTCCAGCAGAGTCACGCCCAGGTAGCCCGGCTTGCGCCGCCCCTTTTGCAGCATGTGGGCGGTGGCGGCCTGCGCCGCGCCGAAATCATCGTGGAACACACAGCTGAACCCGGGATACTGCTGCCCCACGATTACCACCGGCACATGCAGGCTTTGCAGCACCGCGTGGTGTTCCGGGGTAAACATGGTGGCAATCAGGATAATGCCGTCCACCGTATCATGCCGCAGGGTATCCAGCGCGCGCACTTCGCGGGTGTTGTTGTTGGCGGTGTTGATCAGCAGCAGCTGGTAGTTCTGGTCGTCCAGTACCCGGCTGATGCCCTCCACCATGCGGGCGCAGCTTTCGCTGCTCAGCCGCGGCATGATCACCCCGATCTGCCGCGTGCGGCGGGTGCGCAGCATCTGGGCCTGCATACTGGGGCGGTAGCCGGTGGCTTCCACCGCAGCGGCAATCTGGGCGCGCTTTTCGGCGCTTAAGTACCCGCCGTTAAAATAGCGGCTGACCGCTGCCTTGGATACCCCGGCATATTGGGCAAACGCGGTAATGTTCATAGGCCGCACTCCTGTCCGGCTGCCGGCGGGGGAAACCTGCCGGTGCACTTTTTTATCAGTATAATGCAGAAACTGGCAGGGTGCAACGGGAAAGAGCAGAGAAAAGAAAAATGAGAATGAATGGCATGAGGCAAAGAGTAAAATAGACAAAAAAACGGGGATTGAATTTGTGCTTTTGACGGAGAAAAAAGAATGAAAGCTGAATACAAAAAAGCACACAGCTAAAAAGATTTACCAGAATGAATTTGGTGTAAAAGTTATCTTCCGCGCTGGCACAGGATGAAAAGGTATGCTATAATATAATATTAGTTACACGATGAAAAAGTAAGATGCCCCTGATGCTGATGCGGATGTGCGCAGGGCAATGATATGTGTTTAGTGAGGAAAAAGAATGGGACTGCTGCAAAAAATTCAGGCAAAAACCGAGGAAGCCCGCGCGAAGGAAAAGATCCGCCCGCTGCTGGAAAGCCGCATGATGCGGGACATCCTGCTGGAGATCGGCCAGCGCGGCAACGAAGCGCTGGACCCGCAGTCCGTTCCATTGGCTATGCGCCGCCGCGCCACCCAACTTGCCAGCGAAAGCGGCCTGAGCGGCCTGAAGCAGTGTGCTGTGGATGAACTGCATCTGAACGAAGCGGGAATCACGCTGGTCTGCAAGGGGGAGCACACGGCATTTTTGTACGCAGACTATAACTATGAAAACATTGAGGATACCGACTGCCTGCCCGCTGTGGCCGAATACCTGGTGCAGCACATGCGCGGCTATTATAACATTACCCGCAGCTTTTACAGTGTGCCCAAAGCCAACGGCCATGTGGAGGAAAAGACTCGTGAGGTGACCGTGGTGCGCCACCACGAGGATACCCCCTTTGCCCCCGGCCCAGTGCAGAAACAGCATTTGTTCTGATGCACATGAGATATCCCCCAGTATACAGGAATTATGCCGCCCCGCATCTTGACGCGGGACGGCATTTTTGCTATACTAATTTAGTATCCGGCAGGAACCCAGAACATGGAGCATTCCCCAAGAGGTCGTAAGAGGGAGCACTCGAAAGTTTGCATCCGGCAGGTCACCTTGTCCGCAGGAAATCCCATAACGACGGGCTTTGTCGGGTGTCGCGTACCCAACCTTTCATCGTTATCTTGCATCGAAATCTCGCATTTTTCCAAACGCTGTGCGAGGCGGTGCGATAAAAACTAAATAGGCAGACGTATCGAAGCGGTCGTAACGAGATTGACTCGAAATCAATTTGGCAGCAATGCCACGTGGGTTCGAATCCCACCGTCTGCGCCAAGAGCAGCACCTTGCGGGGTGCTGCTTTTTATTTTTGCAGCAAACTATGCAAGGGCTGCAAGGTGGGATTCGAACAACCCGTGCCCGGCGCTTTGCGTCCCGCCGGGCTGCAACAGTCCTGCGGACTGTTGCAAGGGCGCGGGAGAATCCCACCGTCTGCGCCAAGTATCACTACTCGATTTCACATTGGGTAGTGATTTTTTATTGCCGCTTTGCAAAATTTCGATGCTTTTCTTATAGGCATCTCCCCTTTATTTTAAAGTAGTGATTTTCGGGTTCGGTACAAATCATACCATTAATTTCAGTAGATAGCTATTCATGAAACTGCACAAGAACCAGCTGTTTGGGTTGGGCACAAATTAGCACTGACCGCTGAACTTTCTATGCATTCTGTTTACTGTTTGACAAAATATATCTTATACGATATGATTTTATCAGACAGTTTTATTGATTTAGTATGATGAGGTCTTTCCGATGAACTATAATAGCATCAAAAACAAAACTTTTTCTGAAAATCCCGCAGTCAAAGCCGAGTACGATCAGCTTGGTCCTCAGTATGAAGCTATCCGCGCTGCAATCGCAAGTCGGAAGTCTGCCGGGTTAACTCAAAAACAGTTGGCCGAGAAAATGGGAACTGCGCAGGCAAACATTTCGCGTTTTGAAAACGGGAATGCAAATCCCTCGTTGGATTTTCTGCAAAAAATGGCTTCTTGCATGGGCAAGACACTTCATGTTTCATTTGAATAACTTAGAATAAAACAGTACATACAAAAGAAAGGAGTGCTTTGATTGATGGAGCCGTTAAAAAAGATCTTGTTACGCCTTCGCAATGTCTTCACTAAAAAAGACGATTCTGTAATTCCGACAGACTTCTCTGATTTAGCTCCGCTTGACAGCATCGATAACACGAGTGAATATCTTAATGCCTTGGATTGGGCTTTGAAAAATAGACGGATTCGAAATGTTGCTCTTTGTGGTCCTTACGGTGCAGGTAAAAGTAGCATTATTAATTCATATCTGAAAAGTCATGCTGATGCTCAGCAGAAAAGCCTACGTATTTCCATGGCTACTTTCATCGAGAGCAAAACCGAGGGAAGTGACTCATCCCACAGTGTTGCTTTAAAGCCAGATGAAATTGAAACAGGAATTTTGAAGCAACTTTTCTACAAAGTTCCCCATACAAAAATTCCACAAAGCCGGTATCGTAAGCTACACAAAGGTGGAAAACTTATTGCATGGCGTAATTTAGTGCTGATTTCAATTTTTTTGTTACTATTGGGTTTTATTTTTGCGCCTGACCATGTAATCAATGTGACCAACATCCTTTATGAAACATGGCCTTTTTCGACGCTACCCGCAAAAGTTGCCATAGTTGCTTTTGCCATTCTATTTACAGGAGTACTGGGTTCTATTGCGTGGTGTTTCTATCCCGCGTTTTCGCGAATGAAGATTTCCTCTATCTCCATCTCTGCAAAAGCAAACGTAGAAGGCGATGAAGAATCCAAGGAATCTATTTTCAACAAAAACATGGATGAAATCGTATATTTCTTTGAAGAAACTAGGTATAGATATGTTTTCTTCGAGGATTTGGATCGGCTAAACGATGCTGCAATTTTTGTCCGTTTGCGTGAATTGAACACTTTGCTGAATAATGATGATGAAATCAAAGATCCTGTAGTGTTCATTTATGCAGTGAGGGACGATATCTTTTCAAATGAAGACCGAACGAAATTTTTTGACTTCCTCATTCCGATTGTACCATTTATTAACTCAACAAATTCTGGCGAAGAATTGTCAAAACGCTTGGAGGCATCTAAGAAGAAAGAATTCTTGTACAATATATCTCCGTCCTTTATTGACGATGTGTCCCCCTTCATTTCGGACATGCGCATTTTGAAGAATATATATAATGAGTTCATCATTTATAAAAACACATTGCAGGCAGAGCCAAATCTTGAACTTTCCGATGAGTCTATGATGGCTTTGATGGTGTTCAAGAACCTGTACCCCAAAGAATTTGCTGAGCTTCAAAAAGAGCAAGGTATTGTAAAGCGAGCATTTGAAGATAAGATACGGTTTGTCAACCATGAAACGACATTGCTGAATAAAGAAATTTCTAATTCAAGTGAAATTCTAGAAAAAATCCGGCAAGATAATCTTCAAAATGTTAAAGAACTAAAAGTTGCCATGCTTTATGCAGCCGTTGGAAACGCGCAAATAATGGAGATTGGACAGTATTCATATCCTTAAGGATGCTGTCATCGTAAACCGCCTGAACAAGCGTATGAATCCCTTCGGACATAGGTTTCAGCTCATCGGGCAGCTCCGCAACCTGATTCATTGCGACATCTCGGCGATACTTGTCCGTGACCCTGCGCTTCATATCCACATAGCTGTTCTGAATCAGATAGAACTCGATAGCATCGGCCTTCTCGTTGTCGATCAGCGTAGGCACATCGTTTACCTTAACATACTTGCCCTTGAAGTACTCGCTCGTAGCAACCGTGGGGCGATCGTAAAGCACCGTTTTAATATCCGATTGCAGGTCCGCAACGAAGGTCTTGTAGCTCTCGCTGGCAATAACGGTCAGGGTGTTGATTTCATGCACACTGTCCCCGCAGCTCTGCACATCCATACGGTTGCCGTTTTGGTTGACGCAAAGACGCAGACCACGACCGACTTCCTGCCGTTTTGCGGTATTACTGTCAGAATGCTTCAGCGTGCAGATTTGGAACACATTCGGGTTGTCCCAGCCCTCACGCAGCGCAGAGTGGGAGAAGATGAACCGCGTGGGCTCCTCAAAGGACAGCAGCCGTTCTTTATTTTTTAGAATCAGGTCATACGCCGAAATATCATCGGAGAACTCGCTTCCGCGTTTGAGCTGGCTGTCAATGCTGCGCCCAGTTTTCTTATCAATGCTGAAATATCCTTTGTGTACGCGGCTGACATCACTGCAAGTAGACTTCAAATATTTCTGATACGGCGTATCGAGCAGGGTTGTATACTCGTTCAGAACATTGATGTACTCCTGCTCAAACATCTGGCCATACTCGCCCAGAACCTCATTGCCGTCAGCGTCATACTGGCGATACTTGGCGACCTCGTCAATAAAGAAAAGGGACAGGCACTTGATGCCCATGTTGTACAGCTTTTCTTCTTTTTCAAAATGCGACAAAATCGTTTCACGAATCTGAATGCGGCGCTTATCCTTTTCGGAAACATCGCCCACCACATCGCCGGCCTTGATAACCTCACCGTTGGTAAAGGTCACGGTGCTGCGCAGCGGGTCAATTTCAGAAATCGTATAGCCTTTGTACTGCTCCATTTCCTGTGAAGCATAGTAGAGGTCATCGCCGACGCCAAGAATACGGGTTTCACGATTGATGGACTTGTTGTAGGCAATTTCCAGTTCAATTTTTGCCATCGGCGGCTTTTTGCTGGAAAGCACGATTTGCTCCAGATACAAATAGCTATCCGTGCCGCGGAAGTTCTTGACATCAATGCCTTTGACCTCAATTTTCTTGACCAGCCGTTTGTTGAAGGCATCCAACGCATCCAGCACATACACCAGATTGTGATGCTTTGCGTGGGTGGCGGAATAGTTGAGCGAGAACAACGGGTTGAAATTTTTCAACGCCTTTTGCGTTACATCGCCGCCCATCTTCTGCGGCTCGTCCAAAATAATGATCGGACGGTTTGCCTTGATAACATCGATTGGGCGGCGAGAGCCGAACTCATCCCGTTTGGAATAGATGATACGGGCTTCCTTGCTCTTGCCATCCTCTTTCAGAGAGGAGGCAAACGCCTGCGTGTTGATGATCATCACATTGATGCCGGAGCTGCTCGAAAAGTTATCCAACTGATTCAGGTTGGAGCTGTTGTAGATGAAGAAGCGCGCCTTTTTGCCGTAATACTCCATAAAATGGTCGGTGGTGATCTCAAAAGACTTTTTCACGCCCTCACGGATCGCAATGGAGGGAACGACCACAATAAACTTACTCCAGCCGTATTTCTTGTTCAACTCGAACATGGTTTTGATATAGACATAGGTTTTACCAGTGCCGGTTTCCATCTCAATGTCCAAGCTGCAGCGCCCCATGTCGTTTACCAACTCCGGGGAGAGCTTGATGTTGTTCTGGCTTTGCAGCGTGTGGATGTTTTGCAAAAGTTGATCATCAGAAAGCGCCACAGCCTCATTTTTATAGCCGGAATCGCGCAGCAAATCTTCCAACTCCATTTTTTCTGGGTTGTCAGCAAGCGCCAAAAAGCTCAGCTGCTGCGGTTTTTGGTTCAAGGTTCCGGTGTCGCGGATATAAGACACGCCGCTGCTGTACGGCTGCCCTGCAAAGACGTTGACCACAGCATCCACTGCATCAGTCTGGTATTGCTGTATCTTAAAATTAAACTTCATTTTCTCACCACCCGTTTAGTAAGTTTTTGCCCCAATTAAGTTCCGAGCATCGTCAAGAATATTATCGTAATGTAAAATCTTGATATTACGCTCTGCTTCACTTCTGCGCTGGAACAAGCGTGTTGTTTCATTGTAATCAGCCCTACGACCTGCAACAACTACATAATGCATTCTTGTAGAATCAAATCTTGTAAATTCTCTCGGCAGGGCCTGCACAGTATATTTTTCAAATTCGGCAGATAAAGTTGAATAATAACCTTCGATAAAAGTTTTCCACTCGTCAATTTGATTCAGTCCCTTTCTAATCACTTCACCAGGATTTCCATCTGCCAAGGTAATGCGCCCATACGGATTTTCAAATTCAACAAAAATGAACTGCCAACCACCAGATGCCCGTCCAACAAGAAGATAATCCGCAATATACTTTGTTCCTAATGGGAACTCCTTGAACAAAGCTGCTTCATGATGTCCAAAATCATAATGCTTAAAAATAGATGCCGGAATATGATAGAAGCCATTGCTCTGAATATATCGCTTAATATCCAGCTCTGTGATAGAAGTATCGTTTAACAGTGTTTCAAACCCATCACATTGATTTACCAATTCCGATTCATCTTTCAAAAGTTGGATGTCCATGTAATTGTTAGGGAACAGGCTCATATTATGCCGCACTGCCTTGGGGTACTTGTAAAAGAAATTCCTTCTACCGAATTTTGCGTCTATCACATGACCACCTTCGGCATCTACCTTTTCTTTTTCCTTTATTTCTTCTTGGGTCAATTCAGAATAGTCTCTTTCATACAATCCCAGCATTTTACAGTACCTTCCTGACGGTTTCGGGGCTATAGGTGGCGAAAATCTGGTCGAAATTGGTGGCTACGCTGTCGCTTGCCATGGAGCTGTCGCGCATGACAAAGTAGTACGGCTTCTGTTTGGCGATGGCTTTGATGGTTTCCTCCGAAACATCGCTGTCGAAGCAGGCAATCAGGTAGTTGTCCTCCACATTGAACACCTTCTTGCCGGCAATGGTGGTTTCCTCAATTTTGCTGGAGAGCAGCACACCCAAATCGAGCATTACTTGGAACAGCAGATCCTCCGGCGTTCTGTCCTCTTTGATGTTATCCTCAAGGCGGGAGAACATATTGACCTCATACTCCGCAGGGTTATAGTAGACATCCTTCATGTTGGAGGTATCGCACTTCAACACGCGGAAACCGGTGTCGAGATTCTGCGCAGCCAGTCCGGCTTCTTCCTTGATTTTTGCACCCGCACGACGGATACGTTCCTTGCCGATTTCGCAGATGTTCTTGTAGCCAGCCTTGTACGCTTCGCTCTTCTCGTCCGTCTTTTCCGGCAACTGCACCATGATAAATTTGCGGTGCCCGCCGTCCTCCGCATTCAGCTGCATCACAGCATGGGCAGTTGTAGCAGAACCTGAGAAGAAGTCGAGGACTATATCCCCTGCTCTTGCAACTTGTAAAGTTAGTGCCTTAACCAGTGACACAGGTTTTGTATACGAGAAGAAAGCTTTCCCAAAAAGATCATACATCTGTTTTGTTCCTTCGGTATTCATTCCAACACCATCCATCCAAGTCGACTGTGGATTAGTGCCAGAATCCAATTCTGAAGCAAATCTCTTTTTCATTGGCCGCTTTGTCGTATCTTCAGGGAAAACAATTCGATTTTCCGCAATAAGTTGATTCATGGATTCTGGAATGTAAGACCAGACACGATTATAATTTGGTTTATATACCTTTCCTGTTTTTGGGTCCACTAAATCATAATACTGATTCGGACGCATATCACCTGTCATCCCAACAGTCAAATCACCCGTTGTCCAAGGACCACGAGGGTCATTATCAGGATTTGAATATCCTTTATAATCTTTATCTATTCCTCTAAATACTTTGAAATCATTACCTTTATATGCTAACACATATTCGTGATCCGTTGAGCATTCCCTGAAAAATCATAAAAAAAGACGGAAATTCAAACTTATTTGCGGAAAATCAAACCGCAGCGTTGAGCATTTATAGTTAAAAAACAATTGAAACACATAAAAAAGATCAAGATGTATTTTTATTGGTTGTTATGGGGCAAGATATGAATAATTCAAAAGTCAGACGGTTTGATATCATTGCAAGGAAGATGAAAAGCCCACAGGCTAGATCTTATATCCAGCCTGTGGGCCTTGTGTATGATTTGTCCTTTATCTTGTCCTGCGGCTTGCCCCCAAGCTTATGCCCAAGTCTATTTAACAAGATACCCATAATGGCGCATCTGGCGGCGGATAAGGGCTTCACAGCGGTCGCAAATTTCTTGGCTATAGGCGGTTCGATAGCTATCGATGAGCGCCTTTACATCGTTTGTGCTAAAGTTGAAGTGAAGCTGTATGCCGTATAATTCCTCAGCAGCATCTAACTGTTCGTCAAAATATCTCGAAAAAGGCTTGGCTTCAACGGTTTTTAGACAATCCTCTAAGCTTCTTTCCAAGGGAAAATCCATATTGGTATCTGCCAAAAGAGACAAGCCGTTATCAAATAGGGGGCATAGCGCATAGGTATTGTCCGCAGCGTTGTATTGAACGGCAATATTATTGGTATGGCGATCTTCGTTTAGGAAGAACGCATCAATCTCCAACATTGAGGTCAGATATTGTCCAAAGTTTTGCAGTCCGGTTGTCTGTTCAACGAAGTTTACCAGAAATTTTATCTGATTCTTGATTTCCCCTTGATGCGCTGTATCTACTGCAAGGCTCCCGCCGGTAAATTTTCGATACAGCTTTTCCAATGGAATAAGGTCATAGCCGTCCGCGAGAAAATCAGCGCTTTTACAGCCACTGTAAACTCGGTCTTTGTATTTGATTTGCGAGTACTCATAAGCCACAAAGGGGTACTTAACGGTTGACTTGCCTAGCAGTGCGGAAACAATTGTTTCCGCCAGCCCCTCATACCCCATGTGGTCAGCCTTGTACCAGTATCCATAACATTTCCATTTCAACTGATTTCCCTTGGATGTATGATTCAGCGTTTCTTGTGGCTCAAGCCTGCTTAAATCAATCATTTCCATAGAGCCCTCCTTACGCAGCGATGTTACGGATCATCTGCACCCACTGGTTGTCCCCAGCCATGCGCCCATTGGTCTTTTCAATAATCAGCAGCGGATCAAAGAAAGGAACATCCATCTCCCGAAGAATGCCTTTCAGACCGGCTCGGCTGGCGGGCAGGCATCTTTCTTTCAAAAATTCTTCAAAATCTGCCCAGGACGGATTTTCTACAACGCCAAACGCCCGCAAAGGGATTCGGTCGGTGTAGTTCTTCATGCGGACAACTTCGTGCTTGAAATCGACGTCGATGACCGTACACAGCTGCTGACCATTCATAAAGTTCATCCGCATGGTGAAATCCGGATCCTTGCTGAAATGCTCGGCATTATAGATATACTTATATATGGTCTGGCGCGACACGCCGAACTGTTTTGCAATCTCGGTGTTGCCGATGCCTTTTCTATGCAGTTCCAAAACCTCTACGATCTGGTCGGGGGTAAGCTGCGCCTTGCGACCCGCATTGCGCGGATTTGGATGATTGATTTTCAGCATCTTTGCAAGTTCTCGCAGTTCATCCAAATCGTTTGTGCCAAAAATTTCTTTTATTTGCTTTTGGTAATCGCTCGGCATCCAGTATCCCTCCTATGTTGGTTTCTACTATTACTATATCTTACTTCTTCAGAAATGTCAACAAATTAAAATATTTACGATTGACACATTGATCTTATGGCGTGGGTCATTGCAGATAACTGCCGCACTATGTACTTATTCAAGATTCCTTTAATTTTGCGGCACTTCCCGTTTGGCGGCGGCATGTTATACTTGAAATCAATAAATTTCCTGAAATTTTGCCCTCATGTGCAGTGCTTGGCAGAAAGGTGGACAACGACTGATGGAGAACAAACCTGTAACCCTCGCCGCACAGGCTCTTGCCCCGGCAGTGAGCGAGATTCGCACATTGCTAGAGACATCCCGCAAAAATGTAGCTCAGTAGGTCAATCAGGAACTGCTGTCAACCTACTGGAAAATCGGTGAAGTCATCGTCCGCTACGAGCAGAACGACAGCGTCCGGGCGGCCTACGGTGAAAAGACCTTGCTGCAGCTTTCAAAGGCGCTGACAAAAGAATTAGGCAGGGGCTTTTCGCGCTCCAATCTGCAAAATATGCGTCTGCTATATTTGAACTACCCAATTTGCCAGACGGTGTCTGGCAAATTGAGCTGGTCGCATTACTGCGAGTTGCTGTCCATCTCCGATAAGAAAAAGCGTAGCTTCTATGAAAAGGAAGCAGTCAATGCCGGATGGTCTGTCCGTGAGATGAAGCGACAGATTGATAGTTCTCTGTTTGAGCGTCTGCTCCTGTCCCGCAGTGATGCCAACAAGGAGCAGGTTTTGGCGCTGGCCGAAAAGGGTGTGGACTACACCAAGCCGGAGGACATCATCAAAGACCCGTATGTGTTTGAATTTTTAGGCCTGCCGGAGGAAAAGCCGTTCCTTGAGAGCGACTTGGAAGCGGCATTGGTGCGGCAGATTGAGGATTTCCTGCTGGAACTTGGTCGGGGCTTTATGCTTGTCGGCACTCAGCAGCGGGCACTGTGAATAACACCCACTATTATGTGGACATGGTGTTCTACAACAAGATTTTGCACGCCTATGTGCTGATCGAGTTGAAAACCACCAAGCTCACGCCCGAAGCTGCCGGGCAGATCAATATGTATCTGAACTACTATGCCGCAGAGGTCAACGACCCGGAAGACAATCCGCCCATCGGCATCATCCTCTGCACCGATAAGAACAGTGTAGCGGCTGAATATGCCTTGGGCGGCTTGTCTAATCAAATTTTTGCTTCTCGGTATGTCCTGTATATGCCGAACAAGGAGCAGCTTATCAAGCAGGTGGAAGAAGTCTTAAAGCGCTGGCACTCCCACGAGGGTGAATCAAGGCATAAGTAAAACGCCCCTTAAGGGGCCTGCCACGAGTCGGCAATGCAGCTGGCCGAACCGTTCGAGGTCCCTTGAGGGGCGTTGTCTGTAATATGCCCTTCTAGGGCTTCCTCAAGCCCCGGTTTAGCCGGGGGTTCTCAACGGCAGCAGCGTCCGGGCAGCACAGGGAGAAAAGCATAGCGTTCAAGGGCGCTGACAAAAGAATGGCAAACGGGCTTTTCGCGCTCGAACCAGCAAATATACGTCTTTTGTATACACCCTGGACAGTTTGCTCCGCACAAGCCTGCGTCCAAAGCTTTTTTGTTTTTCATAGGGCAATACCGCATAATTCTAAGTGCCGATACGGCGAGCGAGGTGCGGCAGATGCCAAGCCAAAAGCGCAGATAATACT
>NZ_PSQF01000052.1:0-21032 GCF_003324125.1 Subdoligranulum sp. APC924/74
GTATTATCTGCGCTTTTGGCTTAGCATCTGCCGCACCTCGCTCGCCGTATCGGCACTTAGAATTATGCGGTATTGCCCTAACAAATAATTCCATAGTTTTTGCTTCCTAATGATTGTCTTGATTTAGTAACTTCATGGAATAATCGTAAAAATCACTCAATTCCTTATATGTCTGTATCTTATTTTTGCGTTTTAGATAATCAGCATAAAAGGCAAAGAAGCAAGCAAGGGCAGCACCAATAATCATCAATCCGTATCCCCATAGGGTACTTCCACCATTTAGCGTAATGATAAGACCAGTTACCGCAATAAGCAGTCCTATAATCATAACCAGGCCGCTTTGGATCAGTTGTATTGCATCTTGGGGGGATTTATTTAGAGTTGTGTTGGCCACTTCTTTTTTCATCGTTTCTATATCTCCTTTCATAAGGTCATCCAAAGAAACGGAATAAATGTCGCAGAGCATAATTAGATTGTGAACATCAGGATAGCTCCTTTCATTTTCCCAACTTGAAATTGTTTGCCTTGAAACATCGAGGAGCTCCGCAAGTTTTTCTTGGCTAAAACCGCTTACGGTTCTCAGTTCTTTTAGTCGTTTACTTATGTACATCGCATTTGTTCCTTTCTTCTGTATATTCTTTATAACACATTTCCGCAAAAATACGATCAAGTTTACTTTCCAACCACCGTCAAAATCTCTTTACATAGGTGTTTGAAACGCAGAATCAACCATGTTTTTTATACCACCAGAGCACCTATAACACCGTGGGAAAGCAGGCGGCAGCCTTTATTGCAGACTTTTTTGATAGCGCTTCCTGCTGAACATGCCGCCAAATTTTTTCAGCCTTTCTTCCTGCCGGGTCTTGCAGGCTCTCTTTTTTTGTGGTACCATGCCCTACAAAAGCAAAAATGGCCGCAAGCGGCAGGGGAGCCCCCCTGACCATGCAGCCAACAACAGGAAGGGCACATCATGAAATTTTTCAGTCTCGAAAATCCAATCTGGAAGTTTATCGGCAATTTGGCGGATTTTTTCCTTTTGTCCTGCCTGTGGTATCTCTGCTGCCTGCCGGTGGTAACGGCGGGTGCGGCCACAACGGCGCTGTATTACGTTACCTTAAAGATGGCCCGCGGGCAGGAAGGCCAGCTCATTCCCGCGTTTTTCCATTCTTTTAAGCAGAACCTCAAGCAGGCAACCGCGCTGTGGGTGGGGTACCTGGCGGTTGGCATCCTGCTGGTACTGGATCTGGTGATCTGTCTGCAGACCAGTTCGGTGTTTGCGGGGGCAATGTTTTTTACCAGCGTAGTGCTGCTGGCCTGTTGGGCGCTGTTTATCACCATGCTGTTCCCGCTGGTTGCCCGGTGCGATAACACCATCGGCGCGCTGTTCAAGATGGGCATTGCCATGGCACTGCGCAATGTAATGCCTGTTCTGGCCGCGCTGATGGTTACGGTAGCATTTTTTGCCGTGGGCGTTTTTGTATTCTGGCCGGTGCTGCTGGTGGCGCCGGGGCTGGCGAGCTATTGCAACGCCTTTTTGTTCAACCGCATTTTTGATAAATATGGCATGACGCTGGAATAACTGCACAATAAAATACGGTTTGGTTACGGCACTCCGTGCGTTACCCGTTATCCCGCAGGTGGGGGTGGATGGGCAGCCCGGAGTGCTTTCTGTATTCACGGGGGGAACGCCCGGTGCTGGCGCGGAACAGATCCTTGAAATAGTTGCTGCTGCCAAAGCCGCACAGCATGGCAATTTTGGTGATGGAGTTATCTGTCATCAACAGCATCTGGGTGGCCTGGCGCAGCCGGATGTAATTCACATGCTCTTTGAACGTCTGCCCGGTGATCAGCCTGAACTTGCGGGAAAAATAGGTGGGGCTCAGGTTGCAGTATCCGGCCACTTCCTCCAGCGTTAAGGGCTGCTGGTAATTCAGTGCAATGTATTTCAGCGCGCGCTCAATGTCGGCGCTGTAGCCCTCTTTGGGAGACATGGTTTCATGGCTGAAAATGCCATTCCGCAGCAAAAGCAGCACCAGATGCAGCGATTCCAGCTCCAGCACCTGCTCCGAATATTTGCGCGGCAGGTCGTTTTCCAGCAGCATCTGGTCCAAAAGAGCTTCTACCATCGTGCGGGTCTCGGCGTTCAGGATCACCTTGCAGGAACGCTCCAGCGCCTGCTGTACTTCGGTCGGGTCGCCACGCATCATGCCGGCAAGTACATCTGATTTACAGAACACGATAATGCGCTCGCAGCTGGTTTTGCCCTCGTAGCGGGTGCTGTGGGGGTCGCCCGCAGCCACAATAAACAGGTCGCCCGCTTCCAGGTGCCACTGGCCCTGGTTGACGGTGTAGGTGCAGGTGCCGCTTTTCAGGTAAAAAATTTCGCAATAAGTGTGGGTGTGCTCGTAAGACATGCGGAACACCGGGCCGTGCAGAGCACGCTCTACATAAACATCAACAGTTTGCTGCTCCAATTCTTCCGCCGTGCGGGAGTTGGAGTCGTTCTCCATCGGTTCGCGTTCGGGACTCATTGGCAAAGACGTCCTTTCGTAAAGTTGTAACTTTTAGCATTGTGCATAAATTGGCGAAAATTGGTTTATGTATTATGGATATATATAATACACTGTTTTTGGGGAAAGTCAAGAAAACTGTGTTTTGTAGCAAAAACTGCATATTTTTTTAGTATTTTCGGTGCTTTCCAGCAGGTATAATGACAGTGTTGAAAGAAAGACGGGGTGCACACCGCCTGAATAAAAAATGTTAACGGCAAAGCTGGTTCATCGCTTGCCCAGCCGCCGTTCCACTGCTTGACATTAAGGAGAACACCATATGAAAAAGAAAATTATTGCAGCCACAATGGCCGCCGCTATGTGCGTAAGCCTGGCAGCCTGCGGCGGCAGCACCGCCTCTTCCTCCGCCGCTGAAAGCACCGCTTCCTCCACTGCCGAAAGCACTGCATCCTCTACTGCAGACGCTGCTTCCACCGGCGATGAAGAAGTTGACCTGCGCATGGCATGGTGGGGTTCTCAGGACCGCCATGACCGCACCATCAAGGCCATCGAGCTGTATGAATCCCTGCACCCGAACGTAAAGATCGAGTATGAGTATTACTCCTTTGATGACTATTTCACCAAGCTCAAGACCCTGGTTGCTTCTGACCAGGTGTGGGACATTTTCCAGCTGGGCGGCAACTTCCCCATGTACATGGACAAGATCTATCCGCTGGATGACTACATCGCTTCCGGTGTTGTGGATGTTTCCGGCATCGGCGATGCCAACCTGAAGACCACTCAGGATACTGAGGGCCATCAGCTGGGTATCTCCAACGGCCTGAACTCTTACGGCATTGCTTACGATCCCGACATGTTCGCTGAAGCCGGCGTTGCCGAGCCCACCGATACCTGGACCTGGGATGACTACGCAAACGCTGCCAACACCATCCATGAAAAGCTTGGCATTTACGGCTGCTCCTCCATGCTGACCTCTGAATTCATCGCTGGCTGCTCCGTTTACGTTGCACAGTATGGCGATGTTGGCCAGTACAGCTTCTTTAACCTGGATCTGACCGGCATGGGCTTCGATGACCCCCAGATGCTGACCCCCTACATCCAGATGCGTGCTGACTCCATCAAGAACGAGGTTTACCCCGATGCCGGTGCTTCCGCTGAGATCACCAACATCGAAAACGACTTCCTGGTAACCGGCGAAGCTGCAATGGCTTGGGTTGCTGCCAACCAGTTCCCGACCATGTACAACGTCTGCCAGGAGCAGGGCCGCACCCTCAAGCTGGCAACTCTGCCCCGCATCACCAGCGATGGCCCTTCCGGTGCTGTCATCCAGTCCTCTCAGATGCTCTGCGTCTCTCAGGACAGCCAGCAGAAAGAAGAAGCTGCTAAGTTCATCAGCTGGTTCGAAAATGACCCCGACTGCAACAACATCCTGCAGGGCGAGCGCGGCATTCCTGTAAACGCTACCGTTCGTGAGACCCTGTCTGCCAACGCTACCGAAGGCCAGCAGATCATGTACGACTTCATGGACAAGGTTTCTAAGTTCAAGATGCCGGACAAGGTCAACGTGCTGAGCCCCGACGGCCAGGACGAGGTTGTTGATAACTACCGCAACTACATCCAGCAGGTTGTTGACGGCCAGATCACCGCAGAAGAAGCTGCCCAGAAGACCTATGACGATGCAGCTGCACTGTTCACTAAGTAAGTTTTAACACAAATTCATAATGCTCCGGGCGGGCACGGTCAGGAAGAAAGGGCTGTGCCCGCCCTTTTTGAAAGGGAGGTATTCTTTCGTGAAAGGTCAAACTTCCACCTCGGCACTGAAAAGGTTCATGAACAAAGATAATACCGTCGGCCATGTGTTTGCGTTCCCGTTTATCTTTGGTTTTGTCTGCTTTTCACTGATTCCGGTGTGCATTTCCTTTTATTATGCATTCACCAACTACTCGCTCGGCTCCAAAACCGCAGCATTTATCGGGTTCAAGAACTTCCTGCGCCTGTTCCAGGACGAGGTTTTCCTGAAATCTCTGGCCATCACCTTAAAATACGTTTTGATCTCTGTGCCGCTCAAGCTGACTTTCGCTTTGCTGGTGGCGTACCTGCTCACCCGGCCCAGCCGCATGGTTACGTTCTACCGTTCACTGTACTACCTGCCATCCCTGGTTGGCGGCAGTGTGGCCGTTGCCCTGGTGTGGAAACAGCTGTTTGCCCGCAAAGGTCTGTTCAACAGCGTGCTGGCCAACATGGACATGAGCACCATCAACTGGTTCGGCAACCAGAAACTGGCGCTTTACCCGCTGATTTTGATGTCCGTCTGGCAGTTTGGCTCTTCGATGATTATTTTTGCCGCTGGCTTAAAAGAAATCCCTGTCAGCTATTATGAAGCTGCCAGGATCGACGGCGCACGTGGATACCAGAGCTTCTTCCGCATCACGCTGCCCTGCCTGTCTCCCATCATTCTGTATAACCTGATTATGCAGACTATCTCTGCTTTCATGGCATTCACCCAGGCTATGATCATCACCAACGGCGGCCCCAACAACAGCACCATGCTGTACGCCCTGTACGTTTACAACCAGGCCTTCAAGTACAATGATATGGGTTACGCCTGCGCCATGTCCTGGTTTATGCTGGTGGTTATGGGCCTTATCACGTTCATCATCTTCAAAACATCCAAGTTCTGGGTGTTCAGCGAAGCAAACTAAGCAGGGAAGGAGAGTACGGTTATGCATAACAGAAAAGCAGTCACCAAAGTACTGTATCACGCATTTGTCATTTTGTTCGGCTTTATGATGGTTTATCCCGTATTGTGGATGATCAGCGGCTCGTTCAAGGGCAACGCCGAAATTCTGCGCGGCACCCTGTCCCTGATCCCGAAAGAGCTGAAGCTGACAAACTATGCCACCGGCTGGAAAGGCTTTGGCGGCACCACCTTTGCAACCTTCTTTACAAACTCCATCTTTATCACGGTTATCGCAACGTTCGGCACCGTCATCAGCTCTTCTCTGGTGGCATATGCTTTGTCCCGTGTGCGGTTCCGCGGCCGCAAGTTCTGGTTCACCTGCATGCTGGTCACCATGATGCTGCCCACCCAGGTCATCATGATTCCCCAGTATCTGATTTATTATCGCCTGGGTCTGGTTCCCGGCTATGTACCCCTGATCCTGCCTTACTTCTGCGGCCAGGCGTTCTTTATCTACCAGATGATGCAGTTTATGCAGGGCATCCCCAAGGATCTGGACGAAGCCGCTACCATTGACGGCTGCAGCAAATACCAGATTTACAGCCGCATCATCCTGCCGCTGATGAAACCCTCCATCGTAACCACTGTTATCATTCAGTTCTACTGGAAGTGGGACGACTACATGGGCCCCCTGCTTTACTTGAGCCGCCCGCAGTCGTATACTGTATCCATCGCCATCAAACTGTTTGCCGACTCTGCTTCCACCACGGACTACGGCGCAATGTTTGCTATGTCCACCCTTTCGCTGATCCCCGTGTTCCTGATCTTCCTGTTCTTCAACCGCTATCTGGTTCAGGGCATTGGCACCAGCGGCCTGAAAGGCTGATGTTTGTATGAAAACCATCCAGAACCCCATCCTGCGCGGCTTTTGCCCGGACCCCTGCATGATCCGCACCGGGGACGATTATTACATTGCCACATCCACCTTTGAATGGTGGCCCTGTGTCAACCTGTACCATTCCAAAGACCTGGCCCACTGGGAGCAGCTGCCAAGCCCGCTGCGCGAACCCGGCCAGATGGACCTGCGGGGGGACCCCAACTCCGGCGGTATCTGGGCCCCGGACCTGAGCTGGGATGGGCAGTATTACTACCTGCTTGTCACCAACGTGACCACCAAAAAGGGCCGTTGGTACAACACCCATAACTATATGAGCCGTGCCGCTTCCATCACAGGGCCGTGGAGCCAGCCGGTGTACTTGAACAGCATCGGATTCGACCCTTCGCTGCTGCATGATACCGACGGTAAGTGCTACCTGGTCAATATGATCAACGGCTTCAAAGGCGTGCTGGTGCAGCAGATGGACCCCGAAACCGGTGCCCTGCTGGGCGAACGCCGCAAGGTATACAGCGGCTCCGGCATCGGCTGCACCGAAGGTCCCCGCATCTATCACATTGGCAGCTGGTACTATCTGGTTGTGGCCGAAGGTGGTACTGGGTACTCCCATTGTGTCACGATTGCGCGGTCGGACAACGTGTTCGGCCCCTATGAGACAATGCCGGACAACCCGTTGCTGACTTCGGATCAGAACGATCTGACCGCCATCCAGAAATGCGGCCACGGTTCCTTTGTGGAAACGCAGAACGGTGAATGGTACATGGCACACCTGTGCTCCCGCCCGAACTCTGCCCGCGGCAGCCTGCTGGGGCGCGAAACAGCGCTGCAAAAAATCACCTGGCAGGATGGCTGGCCGCGGCTGGCCTGCGGCGGAAAAATTGCCCAAAACGCCGTGCCCGCCCCAAAAGATTTGCCAGAAGTGGAGCTGCCCGCAATGGCGGAACAGGATGACTTTGACGTTCCGGCCCTTGCCCCCGGCTATGCTACGCCGCGCACCCCGCTGGGCGATTGTGTGAACCTGACCGTCCGCCCCGGCTGGCTGCGGCTGACCGGGCAGGAATCCATGAACTCGCTGCACCATGTCACCCTGGTGGCCCGCCGCCAGCAGGAGCACGAAATGCAGGCCGAGACCCGCATGGACTTTACCCCCGTCTGCCCGGAGCAGATGGCCGGTTTTACCTACTGTTATGACAGCATGAACTTCTACCTGCTGGGCAAGACCTGCGCCGAGGATGGTACCCCGGTGCTGGAACTGTTAAAAAGCGATACTGGTGTGGTGGAAGATGTGTGCGACCCTGTTCCCGTGCCGGATGGCACGCTGGACTTTAAGCTGACCACCACCCCGGACGGCGGCATGGCGCAGTTCTATTACCGCCAGCCGCAGGGGGAGTGGCAGTCCATCGGCCCGGCCTGCCCCACCGATATTTTGACGGACGAGCACTGCCGCGGTTTTACCGGGGCGCATGTGGGTGTGTATGCCCACGATATGGCAGGGCTGCATAATCATGCCGATTTTGATTATCTGAACGTACATTTTGAGAGGTGAGCTCCCATGATGCAGGCAAACACCGGCGTCCGGTTTGAAACCAAAGACCCGCTGCTTTCCCAACTGGTCAAACAGGCGGAAGAAAAGTGCCGCCTGAACATTAAAAACTTTGGCGGCGACCCCGTTCTGGTTGAGGGCGGCGGCTATGAAAAAATCTGGCTGGAAACCCAGCCCATGGGCGGCGCAATGTATGCCAGCCGTGATTTTGCCACCGGCCTGAACAACAGCCTGATGTTTATGCGCCACCAGCGTGCGGACGGGCGGATTCCCGGCAGCATTGCGGTGATTGATGGCAAAGTGGTGCCGCAGTTCAACAAGTTCCAGGGCTTCTGCTTCCCGGAACCGGCGCTGGATCTTTACTATCTGGGCGGCAAGGATGCCGAATACCTGGCCCAGCTGGCAAAAACGCTGGAAGCGTTTGACGCCTACCTGTGGCGTGTACGCGATTCCGATGGGGACGGCTGCCTGGAGACTTGGTGCAAGTACGATACCGGCGAAGACCACGCCATGCGTTACGCCGATGCCCCCGACCCGTGGGAGGAGGAAAACCCGCCCCAAGGCTGCACAGCGGTGCCCATTGCCTCGATGGATGTGATGAGCTACTCATATGCCTGCCGCGAAACATTGGCGGAAATTGCACGAATCAGCGGCGATGCCGAGGCACAGGCCCAGTGGGCCGCCAAGGCCAAAGCCGTGCAGGACAAGATGGTGAGCTACCTGTGGGACGATGCCCGCGGCGCGATGTTTGACCGCGACAAAAACCACAACCAGATGCCCACCCTGATCCACAACACGCTGCGCTGCATGTATTGGCACAGCCTGCCGGATGCTTTGGCGGAGCGCTTTGTCAAGGAGCACCTGCTGAACCCGCAGGAGTTCTGGACCAAAATGCCGCTGCCCAGCGTGGCCGCCAACGACCCGCTGTTCCGCAACGTGACCACCAACAACTGGAGCGGCCAGGCTGAAGCGCTGACCTATCAGCGTGCCATCCGTGCGCTGGAAAATTACGGCATGTATGAGCTGATTCCCCAACTGGGGCAAAAGCTGATGCAGGCCATTGGCCCCCAATGCCGTTTTGTGCAGCAGTATGACCCCTTTACCGGCGAACCTTCGGTCATCTGTGAACCTGGCCAGCCCCCGCAGGATGCTTACGGCCCGGCTATGCTCTCGGTGCTGGAATACACCGCCCGCATGTACGGCGTAAGCCTGGTGCGGGATACCGTGGTGTGGGGCACCTGCCCGCTGGAATGCCGCTATACCCAAGCCCTGAACGGCCGCAGCTGGGAGATCGTGAACAGTGGTCACGAGGCGGAAGCCTTTGTGGATGGCCGCAAGGTGTTCACCGCTGGCCCCGGCCTGCGCATTACCACCGACCTGGATGGCAATATTCTGGGCACGGCCCGCTACCTGCCGGATGCAGACCCCGCCCAGGTGACGCCGCAATAAACATTATATAATAAGGAAGCGAACACGATGGAATACCTGTATCCCGGTGGGCTGGCCAAAGCCATTACGTTCAGTTATGATGACGGCCAGGTATATGACCGCCGCCTGATCGAAATTTTTAACCAGGCGGGCTTCAAGGGAACCTTCCACCTGAACTCCGGCAACCTGGATAAGGACGGCTATGTGCAAAAGGCCGAGCTGCCTACCCTGTACGCCGAGCACGAAATTGCCTGCCATGGCGTGACCCACCGCCACCCGCGCCAGATGAACCAGACTGAATGGCTGCGGGAAGTGTGGCAGGACCGCCTGACGTTGGAAGAACTGACCGGCGGTATTGTGCAGGGCATGAGCTATGCCTTTGGCGAATACTACCCCGAACAGGTGGAAGCGCTGTGCGCCATGGGCATCCAGTACAGCCGCACGGTGGAAAGCACCGGAAGTTTTGCCCTGCCGCAGGAGCTGCTGCGCTGGAAACCCACCTGCCACCACAATGATAAACTGCTGGAACGCGCAGAAAAGTTTTTGCATGTTCCGGGATATGAAAAAATGCCGCTGTTTTATATCTGGGGCCACAGCTTTGAATTTGAGCGCGAAAACACCTGGCCCCTGATGGAGCAGCTGGCAGAAAAGCTGCACGGCGCACAGGATATCTGGTATGCCACCAATGGCCAGATTGCAGATTACCTGACCGCGCTGCGCAGCACGCGCGAAAGTGCAGACGGCAAGCGGCTGTATAACCCGTCGGCACAGCCCATCTGGTTTGTGGCCGATGGCAAGGTGCGCGTTGCAGAGCCGGGTAAGCTCTGCGAAATTTAAGGCAACACCGCACAATTCCCGCCTTACGGCTTAAGCACCGCTCCGGCGGCTGCGGCACGGCATCTGCGTTGCCAAAATGCTCGATAAGACACAAAGTATTATCTGCGCTTTTGGCTTGGCAGCTGCCGCACCTCGCTCGCCGTATCGGCACTTAGAATTATGCGGTATTGCCTTAAGAAGCTGTTTTATCATCATTGCGCACCAGATAAAGCCGGTGCGCAATGATGACAAAAAATAGCTTCTAAGGTGTATCGAAAAATGAAAAACAACGATTACCTGTGAAGATTATCTGGGCTTTCGGCCCAGCTGATACACCATGAATACTCCCCAAGGAGGCCAATCATGATTTATGATATTTTGCAATATGGTGCCGTGGGTGATGGCACCACAAACGATGGCCCTGCCATCCAGAAAGCCATTGATGCCTGCGCGGCAGCCGGCGGCGGCCGAGTGCTGGTGCCGGGCGGCCATATTTACAAATGCGGTTCCATTTTGCTGCACAGCCATGTGGAGCTGCACCTGGAGCACGGCTCCCGCCTGAAAGCCAGCGAAAACAAAGAGGACTTCTTGGAAGTGGAAGCTGCCTACCGCGACCATTACCGCGATACATCGCTCAAAGTGCCCTCTTATGAAAACTGCGAATATGACGGTGAACCGAAGAATTATTTCATTATGGCTAAGGATGCCGAGGATGTCTGCATCAGCGGCAGCGGCGTAATCGATGGCTCCGAAGAAAACTTTTACGGCGAGATCGATCATAACTTTATTGAGGGAACCTATTACCCGCGCATTCCCATGCTGCTGATGAAAGGTGTGCAGCACCTGACCATCCGTGAAGTCACCCTGACCCGCAGCGCGTTCTGGACCGTGCATATGGTGGGCTGCCAGGATGTGCTGATCGATGGCATCCGCATTTTGAATAACCTGAAAATGGTCAACTGCGACGGCATTGATCCCGACCACTGCCGCAATGTGCGCATCAACAATTGCCATATTGAATCCGCCGATGACTGCATCGTGTTCAAGACCACTGAGAAAAATGCAGATCTTGGCCCGTGTGAGAACATTGTGGTTTCCAACTGTACGCTGACCTCCACCAGTGCCGCTATCAAGTTTGGCACCGAGAGCGTTTCGGACTTCCGCAATATTACTGTCACCAACTGCGTTATCTCCCGCACCAACCGCGGCATCTCTCTGATGCTGCGTGATGGCGGCAACATTGAAAACGTGACCTTTGCCAACCTGCACATCAACACCCGCATGTTCTCTGACCAGTGGTGGGGCGAAGCCGAAGCCATCTGTGTGACGGCGGTGGACCGCAAACAGGGCAACAGGGCGGGGCATATCCGCAATGTACATTTTGAAAACATTAACTGCAGCGGCGAAAACGGCATTTTCCTGCACGGAAGCGAGGGCAACAGCCTGGAAGATATCTCGTTCCGCCACATCCGGGTGGACATCCGCAAGCAGACCGCATGGCCCATTGACCATTGGGACCTGCGCCCCAGCGAGGTGCCCGGCATGATTCCCGGAAAAGTGAATGGCTTTACCTGCGTACATGGCAAAAGCATCCGCTGCGAGGATGTCGTTATCCGCAAAGACAGCTCTATGGACCCGTGGTTCGATCAGGATTTCTGCTGGCAGGACACCGAGAATGTGACTGTGGTAAAGTGATGATATACAGCGGCAAAATGCCTGTTTGGCGGCCGTAAGCCGCTGTTAATATTCAAAAGTATCCCCGCGGGGCGCTCCGTCCGCCCACGGGCAGGGCCGCAGGCAGCAAAAGCGCCTGCGGCCCTTTTGCTATCCGTAGGGCGGCCAAGGACGCTATCTCTTACATATGGGGATTGGGGTATTGCATATTTGTACTGCGGTAAGGTTTCTCCACGGCGGGGGCGTTACAAACTTGACAATTTATACCAACCTTTCCCATGCCGCAAAATTGCCCCCAAAATTATCCGCCCAACCCGTGACAGAAAAACTGGAATCCGCTATAATAGGGGTAACCGCAAATCCACATTGCAGGCAACTGCAAGAAAGGGAACCCGATGAACCAAACAACAGCAAACGCCGCAGCCCTTGCGCTGGTTGGCGCACTGGCATTGCAGCTGGCCGCCTGCGGCACGGCGCAGCAGTCTGCCCCCGGACAGGCATCCACTCAGCCGGAACCCGTTACCCTGACCATGAGCTGGTGGGGGGACGATGCCCGCACCGAAACCTACCAGCAGGCCATCCAGGCATTTGAGGCAAAACTGCAATATATTACTGTAGAAACCATCTACGGCACCACCGCTGACGAGGATCAAACCGCCGATGTGATGCAGGTGGACTGGACCTGGCCAGGCCAAAATGCTGACCAGTTTGTTGACCTGAACGAATATAGCGATGTGATCGATCTGGAGCAGTTCAGCCAGAGTGCGCTGGATGCCTGCACAGTGGATGGCGCTTTGCTGGCTGTGCCAATGTCGGTGATAGGCCGCATTTTTTATTGGAACACCTGTACTTTTGAACAGGCAGGGATCGATGCGCCCAAAACCTATGAGGAGCTGCTGACCGCAGGCAACACCTTCCGCGAGGTGCTGGGGGAGGAATATTACCCCCTGGCCATGGATGCAGCCGCCCGCATGAACCTGATGGTCAGTTATCTGGAATCTACCACTGGCAAAGCGTGGGTGGTGGATCGCCAGCTGCAATATTCGGCAGACGAGATCAAAACCGGACTGGAATTTTTGCAGGCGCTGGAAGAAAACCATGTTATGCCCACCCTTGCCGCCCAGCAGACAAACGGGACGCTGGACCAGACCCCCATGTGGCAGAACGGCCAGTACGCCGGTACCTTTGCCTGGGATGCCGACGCCGAAACCTACCGCAGTGCGTTAAAAAATGCCAGCGGCTTTTTGGTAGGGGATGAGATCGCCTTTGGCGGGCAGGCCAACGGCGGATTTTCTAAAGTATATCTGGCCCTTGCCATCAACAGCAACTGCCAGCACCCGAAAGAAGCGGCGATTCTGGTCAACTTTTTGCTGAACGAGGATATGGGTGCTTCTATCATGGGCACTGCCTGCGGTTTGCCGGATTCCGCCACTGGCCGTGCGGCTGCCACAGCGGCAGGCCTGGTGAACCCGCTGGTGGTGGAAGCCAACAACCGCATGATGGCTTTTGTGGATTTCCCACTTGACCCCACATTTGAAAGCCCGGCTCTGGCCGCTGTGCCGGACGGCTTGTACGCCGCCGTATTGACTGCCTGCAGCAACGGAGAGCTGACAACAACCCAGGCCGCCGAACAGCTGGCGGAGGGGATAACGGCTATGCTGGATAGAACCGTGGCGGAATAAGCGGCTAAAAGAGCAAGACAATATCATTCTATCATGCCGCAAGCGTGAAAAGTGTTTGTAGGGGACGATGCTTGCTGTCCCGATAACACTACCAGATAAAAATAAAACTCTCCCTCTGGCCATGCCGGTTTGATCCCGTATATCTGGCCGCCGAGGGAGAGTTTTTTCTTTAGGCAACACCGCACCATTCCCGCCTTGCGGCTTAAGCACCGCTCCGTCAGCTGCGGCACGGCATCTGCCGCACCTCGCTCGCCGTATCGGCACTTAGAATTATGCGGTATTGCCTTTATTTCTTCTGCTTATTGAAAGTGGGAAAACCGTTTGAAACAAAATAAGAATATGCGCTTGTACGTACTTCTAAAGCGTAAAGTAAACATACGTTACAAACGATATATCGACAAAAACACTGCAAAGAAATGACCCGCCAACCGGCCCCTGCACAAAGCACCTTTTGTAAAAGGCTTTGCACGGCCAACTCTGCTATCTTGCTGTCTTCGCATCCTCCCGATCCATCCGTTTCAGCTCCGGCAAAACGGTAATCAACATTACAATAAAGCACAAACTGCCGCCGATCACGTTGGAAACCGGCTCCGCAGCAAACACGCCGTCGGTGCCCATGCCAAAAGCATAAGGCAGCAGGTAGGTGAGCGGCACCACAATGATGACCTTGCGCAGCAGCGAGAAAAACACCGCGTGGCGGCGCTTGTTCAGCGATTTGAACACTGTCTGGCCCACATATTGCAGCAGCATAAAACCAAAGGTGGAAAAATACAGCTTCATGGCGGGGATGGTATCCGCCTGCAGGGTGGGATCGCTGCTGAAAATGGAGATGAGGAAGTGCGGTGCCAACAGAATGACCGCCCAGATCGTAAGGGTGTATACCAAAGCCATCAGGGCCATGGAGACGGCGGCGCGCAGCACCTTGCGGGGGCGGCGTGCGCCGTAATTGTAGCTGATAATGGGGGAAGAGCCCTCGGTAATGGCATAAATCGGCGTTTCCACCATCTGGCGCACGCTGGAAATGATCGTCATGACCGAGATGTACACATCGCCGCCGGTCACGGACAGCACATTGTTGCAGCAGATCGTCACCACGCTGTTGGTCAGCTGCATGATGAAGCCCGCTGTGCCAAGGCTGACGATATCGCCGATGCAGCGCCTGTTGGCGGGCAGCTGACGCAAGGGCAGCGGCTGCACGCGGTATTCCGACTTGCAGCGCAGGAAATACACCACAAACGCCGCCGAAAGCAGCTGCGAAAGCACCGTGGCAGCCGCCGCGCCGCGGATGCCCATGCCCAACACAAAGATAAACACCGGGTCCAGCACCAGGTTGGCCGCTGCGCCGATCACTACGCTGAGCATACCGGCTGTGGCATAGCCCTGCGCATTGATGAATGGGTTCAGCCCTGTTGTGAGCATGGAAGGGTAGGTGCCCAGCAAGTACAGCATCAGGTACGGCAGCGCATACTGCAATGCTTCCGGCGAAGCACCGAATAAGACCAGAATGGGCCGGGCAAACAGCAGGCCAATGACCATCAATACACCGGCGCAGCACAACAACAGCGTGCAGGCCAGGTTCAAAATCAGCCCGGCACGGGCCTTATCCCCGCTGCCGCGGGCGATGGCGAACAACGGTGCGCCGCCGCTGCCGAACAAATTGCTGAACGCCGTAATAATGACAATAATGGGGAAGCAAAGCCCCACCGCGCCCAGCGCCGCCGTGCCGATATCCGGGATGCGCGCAATATAAATGCGGTCCACAATGTTATACAGCAGGTTCAGCACCTGCGCCACCAACATGGGCAGTGCTGCTTTCAAGATGTTTTGTGCAATGCCGCCGTGTTCAAAGTCGATCTGCCGCATGGGGAATGGTTCATCCTTTCCGTTTTCACAATACCAGTTTCAAGTATAGCATAAACCGCCCGCAGATACAAAAAAATCCCCGCACAAGGCCGCATAACGCAGCCTGTGCGGGAAATTTTTCTCAGCCGGAAGCTTCGGATGTCTCCGGCTCCACGGCTTCCACTTCTTTGATCATCATCTCGTTGCCCTGCAGCAGGTGGGTATGGGGGCTTTGGCAGTGGGGGCAGGTGCGGCCATGGGGCACGGTGGGGTACTGCTGGCCGCAGTCTTCGCACAGGGTAATGGCGGGGATCTGCTCCACGGTCAGCGCGGCACCGGGCAAAATCTCTGATTTGGCGGCGGCCCATTTCCAGCAGTCCTGCAGGTAGCTTTCCACCACGCCGGAAACCTCGCCTAATTGCAGTGTTACCCGCTGGATGCGGGCAACGTGGTTTTCTTTGGCCACATCCTCCACCGTGCGGATGATGTGGAACACAATGCCAAGTTCGTGCATTTACTTATCCTTTTTCCCAAAGCGGATCTTCACTTCGCGCTTTGCCATGTAAGGCAGAATGGCCTTGAACTTATCTTCCGACCGCACCATGGTGCTGCATTCGGGCAGGTCGCGGTGCAGGTGGATGGCATCGAATTCACACTTGGTGGTACAAACGCCGCAGCCAATGCACTTGTTGGGGTCCACCACGCTGGCACCGCAGCCCAGGCAGCGGGCTGTTTCGGTTTTTACCTGCGCTTCGGTCAGGGTCAGGTGGGCATCCCGGAAAGAACGGTGCGCGTCGATGGCATCATCCATTCCGGCTGCCTGGCGGGGTGCGCGGTCATAATCGCCAAGGGCCAGATTGGTTTTATCCAGCTCATAAAAATCGCGGCGGTTGCGGCCAATGGTCAGGCTGGTGTTGGGCTGCACAAAACGGTGGATGGAGATGGCGCCCTGCTTGCCTGCGGCAATCGCATCAATAGCAAAGCGCGGGCCGGTGTACACATCGCCGCCCACAAAGATATCCGACTGGGCAGTCTGGTAAGTCATGGCATCGGCCACAGCGCCCTGGCCGCGGCCAAGCTGCACGGCTTCGCCATCCAGCAGGTTGCCCCACTGGATGCACTGGCCAATGCTCAGCACAACATTGTCACACGGCAGGGTAATCGTCACGCTTTCATCATAGGTGGGGGCAAAGCGGCCCTCGGCATCGTACAGGCCGGTGCATCTTTTCAGCACCACGCCGCACACATGGCCGTCCTTTGTCAAAAATTCCTTGGGGCCGTACCCGTAGCGGATGGCAGTGCCCTCTTCCTCCGCCTCGGCGATCTCTTCAGCGGAAGCGGGCATCTTTTCCCGCGGTTCCAGGCAGACCATCGTTACATCGCTGGACCCGCAGCGCAGGGCAACGCGGGCGGCATCAATGGCAACATTGCCGCCGCCGATCACCACGGTTTTGCCGGTCATTTTGTGGCTTTCGTCCCCGCCCACAGTGCGCAGCAGCGCAACGGCGGTCTGGATGCCCGCAGCGTCCTCGCCGGGAACCCCTGCTGTGCGGCCGCCCTGGCAGCCGATGGCGAGATAGAACGCCTTGTACCCCTGGGCGCGCAGCTGGGCAAGGGTAACGTCCTTGCCAACTTCCACACCGCAGCGGATGGTAACACCCAGCTCCCGCAGGATGTCAATTTCCGCATCAATCACATCTTTTTCCAGCTTAAAGCTGGGGATGCCGTACCGCAGCATGCCGCCAGGGTGTTCGTTTTTCTCAAATACAGTCGGGCGGTAGCCCTGCAGCGCAAGGAAGTACGCGCAGGAAAGCCCGGCCGGGCCGCCGCCGATGATTGCAATTTTTTGCGGCCACGGCCCCTGCAAAGAGGGCTGCACCACCGGCGGAACATAGCGGTGGGCGGCGTTCAGGTCCTGCTGGGCCACAAACTTTTTCACGGCATCAATGGCCACTGCCTGGTCCACGGTGCCGCGGGTGCAGGCATCCTCGCACCGGCGGTTGCAGATGCGTCCGCACACGGCGGGGAAGGGGTTCTCCTTTTTGATCAGCGCCAGTGCATCGCGGTAGCGGCCCTGCGCGGCCATTTTCAGGTAGCCCTGCACCGCAATGTGGGCGGGGCAGGCGGTTTTGCAGGGGGCGGTGCCGGTATCATAGCAGTTGATGCGGTTTTTATCGCGGTAGTCCACCGCCCATTTTTCGGGGCCCCACTTTACAGTGTCGGGCAGTTCCTGCTTGGGGTACTGCACCGGGCCGTTTTTGGTGCACAGCTTCTGGCCCAGCTTAACGGCACCGGCGGGGCAGAACTCCACGCAGCGGCCACAGGCAACGCAGTTTTGCGGTTCCACTTTGGCAACGTAAGCCGAGCGGCTCATGTTGGGGGTGTTGAACAGCTGGCTGGTGCGCAGGGCGTTGCAGACGTTGACATTGCAGTTGCAGATGGCAAAAATCTTGTTCTCGCCGTCAATATTGGTGATCTGGTGCACAAAGCCGTTGTCCTCGGCTTTCTGCAAGATCCGCATCACTTCGTCATAGGTCACATAATGGCCCTTGTTGGTTTCCACCAGATAGTCCGCCATATCGCCCACGCCGATGCACCAGTCATCCGGGTCATCGCCGCAGCCTTCGCCCATGGCGGCGCGGGACATACGGCAGGAACAGGGGCCGGCGGCATACTTGCCCTGGTATTTTTTCAGCCAGTGGGAGATGTGTTCGATATCCAGCGAGTGGTTTTCGGTCTCGATGGCTTTTTCGACCGGGATCACGTGCATGCCAATGCCTGCGCCGCCTGGGGGCACCATGGCGGTAATGTGTTCCAGCGGCAAAAAGGTCATCCGCTCAAAAAAGGCGGTCACTTCGGGGTGGTCGGCAATCTGCTGTTTGTTCATGTTAAAGAACTCGGCGCTGCCGGGCACAAACATGGGCAGAATGTACTGTTTTTCGCGGCGGGGGTTCTCCCAGTTGTATTCCAACAGGCCAACGCAGCTCATCTGATACAGCAGGGGCTCCAGCTCTTTGGCGGGTTTGCCGGTGGCTTTTTCCAGTTCCGGCAGGGTCATTGGTTGGCGCACCTTCATTTTCAGGGCAACATCGGCCATTTCGTCAGTCACAATGCTGGCCAGACCCCAATATTCGGGGTCCTCCACCGTCAGGCGGCGCAGCTTGGCGGGCACACGGTCGGTGATCATCTGCCCCAGCTTCATAATTTTTTCCCGCGGCTTTGTGTCCTTGGGGATCTTGAATGGCAGCTTGCTTTCGTCCAGTGGGAAAGCGGTCGGTTCGCTCATGGCTTGCTCCTTTTATTGCTCTGTGCATGTTATGCTTCGTTTGCATTGCTTTGCAGGCGGTCCGGGTTTGCTGTGCCCTTATGCCTGCCACGCTTTCACCTGCTCCCGCAGCCAATCGGTCCATTCGGCAATGCCCTCGCCGGTTTTGGCGCAGATGGGGATGACCTTTGCGTTGGGGTTGCGCATGGCGATATATTCCCGGCATTTGTCCATATCGAAATCAAAATACGGCAAAACGTCAATTTTGTTGATAAGAACCACGTCGCACACCTGAAACATCAGGGGGTACTTCAATGGCTTATCGTCCCCTTCGGGCACGGATAGGATCATCGCGTTTTTCACCGCACCGGTGTCAAACTCTGCCGGGCAGACCAAGTTGCCCACGTTTTCCAGCACCACAAGGTCCACATCCTGGGGGCCAAGGCCCTCCAGCCCCTGGCGAGTCATCTCGGCATCCAGGTGGCACATGCCGCCGGTGTGCAGCTGGATG
The DNA here is from genome assembly GCF_003324125.1 of Subdoligranulum sp. APC924/74. Classification (NCBI taxonomy): domain Bacteria; kingdom Bacillati; phylum Bacillota; class Clostridia; order Eubacteriales; family Oscillospiraceae; genus Subdoligranulum; species Subdoligranulum sp. APC924/74. The sequence continues at coordinate 18,847 of NZ_PSQF01000052.1, forward strand.
GCTTTTACCCCGGCAGCGGCAATGGCTTTGGCGTCCACATCGGAATCAATGTCCGCTTCCATCACACCGATGCGCAGCTCATCTTTCAGCGCGGCAATGGTGCTGCGCAGGGTGGTGGTTTTGCCGCTGCCCGGTGCGCTCATCAAATTCAGCAGAAAGATCTTTTTCTCTTTCAGGCTCTGCCGCAGCTGGGCGGCCTGTTCATCATTGGAAGCAAAAATGCTCTGTTTTACTTCCAGAATTTTCACGTTGTCCATGGGGGTGCTCCTTACATGTGTTTATCGCGGCATACTCTTGTTAACAGTTTAACATCCGGGTGGCGAAAGCGCAATGTTAAACGGAGATTTTGGTATTCCCGCCAAATTGGGCAAAAAGAAGCAGGCAGAATGACGGAACGCCGCCACACTGCCTGCAGGGAAAGATAAGGGCAATACCGCATAATTCTAAGTGCCGATACGGCGAGCGAGGTGCGGCAGATGCTAAGCCAAAAGCGCAGATAATACTGGATGTCTTATCGAGCATTTTGGCAACGCAGATGCCGTGCCGCAGCTGCCGGAGCGGTGCTTGAGCCGTTAGGCGGGAATTGTGCGGTATTGCCATAAGGTTTTATAAAAAGCGGGGGAATCAATTCCATGCAAAAGTTGCCATGCCGTAAATATAAATGAACGCAATGGCGGCGGGCACCACAAAACGGAAGATCGGCTTCATCCAGGGCTGCACTTTTAAGCCTTTGCCGGTGTTGGCCTCCTGAACAAAAGCGTCCCACCCCCAACCGAAAGAGTTGCAGCAGAACAGCGCCAATACCAGTGAACCCAGCGGCAAAATGTTATTGGAAACAATGAAATCCCACAGATCCAGCCAGGCCGTGCCCGCGGCAAACGGCTGGAAATGCAGTACACTGTAGCCCAGCGCGGTGGTCAGCGCCAACAGAAAGATGACCACGCCACACAGCAAAGCGCCCTTGGGGCGGCTTAACCCGGTCAGCTCCCGCACCATGGCAAGGATGTTTTCGCACACGCCCAACACGGTGGAAAGTGCGGCAAACACCATGAACAAAAAGAATAGCGTGCCCCACCAGCGGCCCCCGGTCATGTTGTTGAACACGGTAGCCATGGTATCAAACAGCAGGCTGGGCCCGGCGTTCACTTCCAGCCCATAGGTAAAGCAGGCGGGGAACATGATGATGCCGGCCAGCACCGCAACCAAAGTATCCAGCACAATAATGTGGACGGATTCCCCCATCAGGGAGTGTTCTTTTTCAATGTAGCTGCCAAAAATCGCCATGCCGCCCATGCCAACGGAAAGGGTAAAGAACGCCTGGTTCATGGCGCCCACCACAACGCTGCCATCGATCTTTCCAAAATCCGGCACCAGGTAAAATTTCAAGCCTTCTGCCGCGCCCGGCAGGGGCAGGCTGTGCACCGCCAGCACCAGCATCAGCACCAACAGGGCCAGCATCATATATTTGGTAATGCGCTCCAGCCCGCCCTGCAGGTTAAAGCTTAAAATGGCAAATGCTACCACAACGGTCACCAGCAAAAACACCACATTCACCGTGGGGTTCGTAATCATCTGGGTAAATCCGAAATCTGCGTTTTGGCCGGTAAGGAACTTGACGAAATAATAGATGATCCACCCGGTCACCACGGTGTAAAATGCCATCAGGGCAATGTTGCCAATCAGGCTGGCAATGCCGAAAATGCCCCACTTGCAGCCGGGCTTTTCCAACTTCTGGTACATGCGGATAGGGCTGGCCTGCGCTGCACGCCCAACGGAAAATTCCATCGTCATGGCGGGCAGACCCAGCACGACCAGACAAATAATGTACAGCAGCATAAAACTGCCGCCACCGTTCTGGCCGCACATCCAGGGGAATTTCCACACATTGCCGCAGCCAATGGCGCAGCCGGCTGACAGCATGATGAAGCCAAGCCGGCTTCCGAGCCGTTCACGATTCTTCATAAACTTATATTGTTTTCTCCCATTTTTATTTGTGCTGCCGCGCGGGAAAAGGCAGCGGCCCGCACGGTAGCATAGATAACCGCTACCATATTAAATCCATATTAGCTTACCACACTGCCATGCCAACTGCAAGCGATTTAAGGCAACACCGCATAATTCTAAGTGCCGATACGGCGAGCGAGGTGCGGCAGATGCTAAGCCAAAAGCGCAGATAATACTGGATG
>NZ_PSQF01000053.1:0-20196 GCF_003324125.1 Subdoligranulum sp. APC924/74
CGCCCGTTTTCATCAAGGGTGGGCTTCATGGTAAACTCGTCATGTTCAAAGGTGAGGTACTGCTCGGCTGCGCCATAGTCCGCATTTTTAGAGCTGATATGTTTGAATGTTGCCAACAGCGTCACCTACCTTTCGCAAGACTTCAAACTTCAAGGCGGCAAGGTCGGCTATGGCTGCCCGTACCTCGCCGGATAGTGCGTTGTAGGGTGTGCCGTACTCGTTGAGGGCGCGGGCGATCTGGTTGAGGTTGCCGCCGATTTTCCCGTATTCGGCGGTCAACTTCCCAACGGCGGCAAGCAGTTCATCATTGACCGGGGAAATGGTAACAACGGGGCGAATGGTAGCCCGTGTTATGGCTTGCCGGATAAACTCGGCTTGGCTGATGTCGTAATGCTCCAGCCGCCCGGTGAAGTCGGCGTATTCTTCCTCGGTCATGCGGGTCTTGACTACATGGCTGCGGTGGGGCGTGTTGTATCTCTTGGCTATGGGTATCACTCCTTTCTGTGCGTGGTATTCCGGCGTGGTGGTCTGAAAAAGGCAAGCTGCCCCTTTTACTACCCACACCACCAAAAAAGCAAAATTGCCAAACGGTTTCGGAAGATTTTTTGCGGCGCAAGCCGCATAGCAGGGTTTGGGGAAGGCACTCCCCAACAAGATTTACCGCAGGGGCAAAACCGCAGATATGCGGATTTTGGCACCGTGGTAGAATCTTGCTCTAAGAAACTGCCGCTTTCCTCTACGGCTGACTTTGCGGCAATCCGCAGGGGGCGGCTTGGCTTGTTTCCGTCAATATAGCGATTGCGGTGGCGTGTCCTGCCCGCTGTGGTTTTGCTTTCTTCTACGGACGGAAATGGAAAATGCCAAACGCTCCCTTGGATTTCTTCATCACTACTACGGTAGCCCCATACCTTTCTTCCAAATGGCTGCGGTATTCTTTTCATCACTACTACGGTACGCAAGACCGTTTTGGGCAAATTTCCCCGTCACTTTCTACAACAACAGGAATGTGCGGTCTGCCAAAAATGGGCGCAAAAAAAACGCCACGGACTTTCAAAAAATCTGTGGCGTTGCAGCTTGGTCGATATTCAATTTTCATTTCCATAATGTGAGGGGAGCGACAGCACTTTAGTCTGTCGCTCCCTTGATTACCCATCAGCGGAAACAGGCAGGGCTGTCAACGGCGGCGCATTTATACGCCGTTCATCTTGACCGTTGACTGCTCCGGCTGATTCCGCTATTTGTTGTGGGATTACAGCTACATTCAAATCTTTTGCGCTGATTAGTGTTTCTTGTTTGCATTTCGGACAGAACAGAGGGAAATTTTCAAGTATTGTATCGGGGCGTATCTTTGTTCGTGTTTTATTTCCACAAATAGGGCAAAGCACCCACCTATCAGGCGATTTAATCATTTTAATTTTCATTATTTAAGGAAAGAAATGTAAATTGTGAAGTTATCGGGAATGTAGCTGATACTCAATCCCTTTTCGCCATTTGACAAAAGCGTACCGATAGAAACATAGTCCTGTCCCTCAATTTCTTCCGACACTTCCTCTATTATAGAAAACCCCTCTTGCTTCAAAAGCTCTAAATAGTCGTTATAGTCGGTTTCGCTTATATCCACAATACTGATACTGCAATTCTCATGTTCCGTATCAAGCATAGCCCAACCGACCGTACCGGACGGGACGGGAAGCCCCTCGGTGTATTCATTCACAGGCCATACACCCGCGTCAAGCATGGTATTGCTTTCTGTTTGTGTATTGCTTGGATTATCCGCAGCGGACGGCGTATCTTGATTGGAACAGGCAGCCAAAGAAAGCATAAGTAAAATAGCGATTATTGAAACAAATTTTTTCATAGCTACCTCCTGTTTTTGCGGACGGTTCGGATAATCTGAATGATTGCGATTGTAACCGCGATTACACCGACTGCCAAAATGATTTGTGAAGCGTCAAATCCAAAAGCTCCCTCAACTTGAATGTTTGTCATTGCGTCTGCTTGTCCGATTGCCCCGTCCGGCACTTTCCCGGATTGGGTAGTGGCGTAAATCACAAACGCTGCAACGGCAACGACAAGGGCTGCAACGCTCGAAATAATCCCTTTCCGTTTCTGCGGTGCTGCGCTGTCAATGCCTAACTGCTCGGCGGTATTCTCTGCAAACTCTTTGGGAGTGCCTAACCGTTCGATTACCTGTTGTTCCGTTTCGCCATGCTCCAACGCAGAAGCAAAGACTTCATTCAGATCACGCACGACCTCTTTTTTTGCTTTGCGTGTTAAACTCAATTCCTTTTCCACTTGCTTAATGTATTGCTCTTTCATTCTGATACCTCCGCTGTTTGATAGGTGGCAATAAAGCCATTTACACAACTTTCATAGCTCGCCCAAAATAAAATCAGCTCGTCTAATACCTCTCTGCCCTTATGGGTAAGGGAGTAGTATTTTTTTGATCCGCCATTTGCCGCTGCCGGGGCTAATCGGCATTGGATTAACTCGGCTTCCTGCAAACGATACAGAATAGGGTAAATCGTTCCCTCTTTTGCATAGCCCAAAACGGACGCGCTGTTATTTAGCTCTGTAATGATTTCATAGCCGTAGGTTTCTTTGCGTCCGATCAAGCACAAAAGTATCATTTCAAGAGAGCCTTTTTTGAATTGCTGCACATACCTGTTATCCATACTCTCTACCTCACTTTAGTTTTGCTATTTAGCGTTCCTAAATAGCAAAACATATTATAACTCCCGGAGGTGTTCAAGTCAATAGAGTTTATAGAAATGTTACAAATGCTTTTTAGACTTTACCCTATAATTTGCCTTGCTCGGAATAGCGGCGGGGCTGACTGTCCTTGTCCTGTTTTGTTGTGCTTCTTTATTAACCATGAGCATTGGCACCAGGGTTGTCGTTGCCGTAACCTTCCAGCAGGTTGATGACGCCCCACACGCCGAGACCGGCACCGAGGGCGATAACGAGGGTCTGGAGAACGGTGATTGCCTGATTGAAAAATTCCATAAATAAAGTTGGCCGGAATCAGTTTGAAAAGTTTGATTTAGTCATGGTTCATAGGCATACAAAAGCCGGATGATCGCCGCCCGCTTTCCGGGGGCTTGATTCCGGCCTTCCTCCTTTTTCATTTTTTGATAGAGATCGTCCGCTTTGTACGCCAATGGCCCCGTCCGGGGCGGTTGTGGCGGGTAGATAGGACCCCTCCTTTCATAGCGGAGCATCAATCGTCGGCTGCGGCGTCGATCTCATACACGTCGCAGACCTGGTTGGGTTTCAGCTTCAACCTGGCCCGCAGGAAATCTTCAATGCTGAACGCATTTTTCGGGTCGGCGTCGGCGGTGTACTTGTAGTTGGGGTGCTGGGTGATGTCGTACTTGTCCGACAGAAACGGCCGCACCCCGCGCAACTGGAGGATGCACTTGCCGCCGTCCATGACGGCCAGCTCATCCTGGCTCATCAGCTCTTTGCCGAGCTTCTGGTAGTTGAGCGAGTGGGAAGTTTCCCGCCCACGGCTCTCGCCGGTGTTGTAGGTGTCGATGGTCTCCTTGCCCAGCACGGCGGCCAGCTCCTTCAATGTGGTCGGCTCCTTGCCGCCCAGGAAGATGGAACTGTCCATATTTCCGATGATGGTGTCGGCGTTGTCCTTGTAGATGGCCTTGAGCTGGCTCTGTGCCTGCAAGACCAGGCAGGCGGAAATCTCCCGGCTTCGGATGGTGGCGACCAGCTTTTCCAGTTTTGGGATTTGCCCAATGTTGGCGCACTCGTCGATGAGGCACCGCACATGAACCGGCAGCCGCCCGCCGTACACATCGTCGGCCTTTTCACAGAGCAGGTTGAAAAGCTGGGTGTAGCACATGGAGATTAAAAAATTAAAGGAATCGTCCGTGTCACTCATAATCAAAAACAGCGCCGTCCGGCGGTCGCCCAGGGTGTCCAGCTCCAGCTCGTCGTAGGACGTGACCTCCCGCAACTCCGCAATGTCGAACACCGCCAGCCGGGCACCGCAGCTCACCAAAATCGACTTAGCGGTTTTGCCGGCTGCCAGCTTATATTTCTTATACTGCCGCACTGCGAAGTGGTTTGGCTTTTCCGATTCCAGTGCATCAAACATCAGGTCTACGGGATTTTTGAACTCCTCGTCATCCTCCCGGACTTCCATGGCGTTGATGAACTCGATGAGGGTGGAGAAGTTTTGCTCCTCCACCGGAGCTTCATAGTGGATATATCCAATCAACGCGCAATACAGCAATGTTTCCGCCTTGACCCAGAAATCGTCCCCGGCCTTGCCCTCTCCCTTGGTGTTGGCGATCAGCGTTGTCACCAGCTTCAAGATGTCCTTTTCGCTATGGATATAGCTGAAGGGGTTATAGTGCATGGACTTTTTGAAGTTGATGGTGTTCAGCACCTTGATCTGGTATGGCTCATACACGATTTTGCCGTGTTTGTCCTTCATGGGCTTGCCGTCCTTGCCCGGCTTGGGTGCGCCCCGCTGGAGCATTTTGCCGCACTCCACCAGGATGGTGCCCTTGGGGTCGGTAACGACGTAGGAGCTGTGCATCTGCATCAAATTCGGCTTGAGCCAGAAGCGGGTCTTGCCGGAACCGCTGCCGCCGATGACCAGCACGTTCTTGTTGCGGGCATACTTGGGGTTCTTGGGGCGGCTGGACATGGTAAGGCGCTCGGTTTGGGTCAGAATGACGTTATTCTGGAACACCGGGTCGATGTAGGGGGCAATATCCTCATGGGTGCCCCAACGGGCCGAACCATACTCCACGTTGTGGCGGTACTTCTTGGCGTTCTTGCCTTTCAGGTACACCGCCAGCCGCAAGCCAGCGCCGCAGCAAAGCCCCACCAGAAAATCCAGCGGGTGCAGGCTGGGCCACCAGCTCCCCAGCGCCACCGGCAGGGTGGAGAAGAATGAAAGCATCTTGGCAGACGCATCCGCGCCGGTCGCCAGCCGCCACGCTTCGCCCAGGTTGGTGGCAAACAGGCCCAGCAGGAAGTAGGGCAGGTTCAGCAGCACCAGCTTTTTCACATTCACCTGCTTCATCGTTCCAGCTCCTTCCGGCGGCTGCGGTCCACCACGGTATTTTTGAGCAGCTCTTTGAACTGGGCGAGCTTCTCCAGCACAGACGGGCGCTCGCTGCGGTCGGCCTTCTTGACCTTCTTCTGGGTGTACTCCGAGAATGCCGCCGTCAGGGCGTCGGCGTCACGGGCTTTGAAGAAGATCAGGTACTTGGGCGGCGAGGCGCTGCGGTCCTTTTTCACCGCATAGTCCACGCCGTACTTGCGGGCGATGCGCTCAAAATCCTTGATGGACGGGTCGTTGATCTCGATGTTGGAGACGCCCTGGTTCTGCCCGATGAGCTGCTTCACCGTCTGTTTGCCCTTGGGTGTGACGGGGGAATCCCGGCCGCGCTGCTTTTCCAGCTTCTTCTCCCTGCGGTGGGCCATGTACTTGGATATGGCGGCCTTGAACAGCCGCCCGGTGAACTTTGTCCCGCTGACGATCAGCGTCAGGGTTCTGTTTTCCACTTCCTCCTGCATAGGTCATCCCTCCCTTCGTCGGATATGCAGTGAGTGGTCTTGAATCTAAGGCGGGACCACCAGCCGCCGCAGCAAATACCGGCCTGTCATACCGTCACCAGGATCAGCGACCGCAGTTCTGCAAAGTGCAGCTTGCCCTTGGGCGTTACCAGCGTGTAGGAGCCGGTGTGGCCGTTGCGGTAGTAGTCCCGCACACAGAACAGCCCCTCGTTGGCGCTCTTGGCGTAGGGCAGCACACAGCCGGAGGGGGCGCGGTAAACGTACCGGCGTTCCAGCAGGAAACGGACGAAGCGCCGCTCCGGCACCTCCAACTCCTTGGCGGTGGTGCGCAGGTTGGTGCTGTGCCGCAGGTCGATAAACAGGTCGTAGTAGACGGCCTTGCCTTGCAGCCGGGCGTTGTCCGCTTGCAGCGCCGCGTTCTTCTCGCGCTCGGCCAGCAGGTCGGAGCAGAGCTTCAGCAGCGCCTCCGGCGAGGTGGCGACCTCCCACAGTTTTTCCCTGGTGAGGTAGGCCCCGTGCTGGCGGATGCTGGGCAGGACCTCAGACGTGACCCAGCGGCGGAACTGCTTTGCTTTGGGAAGTTTGCTGGACAACACCAGAGAATACAGGCCGGACTCGTTGATGATAGGGAGTTTCTGAATCCCGCCAGGGGTGAGAATTTCGCTCACCCCTTTGTCCTCTGCGTCAACGTGGTTGCGGATCGCCCCAAACTCCGGGTTTTTGAAAATTTCCATCTGGTTCATATCGTGCCTCCTTGGGCGGTGCAGCAGAAAAGGCGGCCATTACCAGCCGCCTGCGTGCATATCGTGGTTGACCTGGGCCGTGTAGTGATTGTTCATGGTGGTGGGCGCGTTGAACAGCACGGTCAGCAGGTACTGCTTCATGTTGCGGACCTCGGTGGTGTTGTTGTGCAGGCACTCCATGACGAACTCGATGTGGGAGCTGTCCAGCTTCAAGAACCGCGACCGCACGACCTCATGGGGAAAGTCCGCCCCGGCAATGCGGGTGGTCTTGCGTCTGGCGCAGACCGTTTCCACGATCAGCTCCACGATCTCGTCCAAATCCTCGCGGTAGGTGGTAAACTCCCGGCACAGGTGGTCGTACTCGATGTTCTCCAACACCAAATCCCGATAACTCTCCATTTCCTCCACCGACATCGCATCCCGTCCTTTCCGTTCCGGCAGCTGAGCTGCCGCAAAGCCCCGGAAGGGAATGGAATCGGTACTTGGTACATCCGTTGTTTGTTTTTGGGTCTTTGATTTCTCTATATTTAATTCTGCGGGCTTTTCCGTATCCGGGTCAGCCAGATACGGGTTTTCCGTATCTGGTGAAGCCGTATCCGGCTGGGGCGTATCCGGCTCTTTGGGCTGGGGCTGCTCATAGATGACATACTCGGTGTCGCTGATGCGTCCTTGGCGGTCCCGCATCTGGTGGCGGACGATGTACCCGGCGGCTTCCAGCTCCCGCAGCGCCCCGCCGATGGCGTCCACGCCCTCCTTGCAGATCTTCGCCAGACCGCGTGTGGTGTAGTTCCAGTCCTCTGGCAGAGATAACATCATGGACAAAAGCCCCTTGGATTTCAGAGACAGCGCCTTATCACGCAGGTGGTGGTTGCTCATCACGGTATAATCACGGGTCCGTTCAATACGAAAAACGGCCATTTCATCACTCCTCTCGGCATTCATGGCATGAAAAAAGCCGCAATCTTCAAAGAGACTGCGGCGGTCAGGTGCGGTAGTTCCGGCTGTGCCAGGAATACGGCGGCTTCGGCACAGGGGGCCGGGTAAAAACATCCTGCGCGGTGCCGAAGGGCAGGCGCTGCATCACCTGGTCGATCTCGGTGCTTTCCATGTCATGCTGGGATTGGCAATGTTCGCGGATGGCTTCTTCAATGTCTCTAACGGTACACATAATTCATTCCTTTCTTGGCAAGTGGTGGGTTTACGGGTGGCGGCGCTTTTTCTTCGGCTTGAAGTCTATGATGTGCCCCTCGACAACGTGGGCATGGCGCTTAATTTTGATCTGCTGGCTGCGCTGGGCGTCCAGGGCCTGCCGGTAGCCGTCCTCGGTGAGAAACAGGCGCACCTCGTCGCCGGGGCTGCCGTAAGGGGTGCGGGGCTTGCGGACCGCAAACTCCACCATCCAGCGGGTGCTGTCCTGAAATCGCTCCACAGCCAAAATGTTATGTCCTTTCAGCTCGCGGGCTGAAATATCCCTCATAGGCAACTCCTCTCTCAGCGTTCATGCTGTTGCTGGCGCTTGCGCTGCCACTGTTCCAGCAGCTTGATGATGGTCTCCTGCATCCGCTGGGGCGTATAGCTCCGGGGAAAATATTTGCGCAGGGTGTCGCTGGTGAAGGTGATCTTGTCCAGGTCGCTTTTCTTTTCTTCGCCCATGATGACCCGCATCATGTCGAGGGTCAGGTGGCCCTCCTGGCTGTACTTTTTCAGCCGCTGGGCCTGGGAGAGCGACGGCGTGGCCTGTTCGCTGTCCATCGCGTCCAGCAAATCCACCTGTTCCTCTTTTTTGAGGAAGGACAGCTCGTAGGCCGGATTGAAGGCGATTTTCTTCTCGTCCACCATGTCCAGCAGTTCGGGAATTAGCTCGGTGAGGCGGATATAACGAAAAATCTGGTTTTTACTCTGGCCGACCTGTTCAGCCAATACCTCGCTCGACTTCTTCCCAAAATCGTTCCCAACTTGGGAACAATTTTCTTTGGACGGTCTGCCAGCTTGTCGCTTCATAGCTTCCAGCTTCATCTTGTAGGCAAAAGCCCTTTCACTGGGGAGCAGGCTTTCCCGCTGCAAATTGCTGTCAACCATGATGATGGTGGCCTGGTCATCGTCCAGGTCGCGGACAATCACCGGCATGGTTTCTTTACCCGCCAGCTCGCTAGCTCGGTGCCGCCGGTGCCCGGCAACCAGCTCATAGCCGCCATTAGGGTCCGGGCGGGCAATGGCCGGGACCAGTACGCCGTACTGCCGGATGCTGTCGGCGGTCTCCATCATGGCCTCATCGTCCTTGACCTTAAAGGGGTGATCCTTGAATGGGTGCAGCTCCGACAAGGGAATTTCCATGACTTTTTCACGCTGGGCGTCGGCGCGGCTTTCCTCGGTGGAAAACAGGTCATCGACTGAGGCCAGCTCTACTTTTTTCGCGCTGCTTTTCAAGTTTTATCACCTCCCGCGTCAGATTTTTATAGGCTTCCGCCACCTTGCCGCCGGGGTCATGTGCGAAGATGCTCTTGCCCTCGGCGCTGATCTCCTTGGCTCGAACCGAGTGGGGAATCTCGGTGCCGAACACCTTGATTTTGCTGCCGTAGGTCTCCCGCAGCAGGGCGGCGATCTCTTTGGCAAAGTTGGTGCGGTTGTCCACCATCGTCAGCAGAATACCGTCGATCTGGAGCTTGGGATTTAACTGCCGCTTGACCTTGTTGATGGTGGACAGCAGCTGTTCCAGGCCCTTGGCGGGCAGATACTCCGCTTGGACGGGGACTATGATCCTGTTGGCGGCGGCCAGCGCGTTGACCGTGAGCATTCCCAGGGAGGGTTGGCAGTCGATGAGGATATGGGAATACTGTCCCTTCACCGTGTCCAGATACTGCCGCAGAATCGTCTCGCGGCTCATGGCATTCACCAGGGATACCTCCATGCCGGAGAGCTGGATGTCGGCAGGCATCAGGTCCACGCCCTCCGGGTGGTGCAGGATGCCCTCGCCGGGTTTGATCGGCTCGTCCATGAGAATACGGCCCATCGCATCGGACAGGGTAAAGGGCAGCTTGTCCGGCTGCGGGTTGCCCAGGCTGATGGTGAGGCTGGCCTGCGGGTCAGCATCCACCAGCAGCACCTTCTTTCCGGCCTGCGCCAGCCCGATGCCTAAGTTGGCGCAGGTAGTCGTTTTGCCGACGCCGCCCTTCTGGTTGGCAACGGCGATGATTTGTGGGTTCAATGACTTCACCTCATTTCTGATTGGGTGTTGTCATGTGCCTGCATAACACCCCTGGAAACAACAAAAGCCGCCACTTAAAACAAGTGACGGCTTCGCTTAAATCCAATATTCTGTTGTGTTTGGAATCAAAAGGTTTTGAGTTCCTTTCTGCTATTCATTTGTCGTTAATGAAACACCTCCTGCAATTCGACTTATTTCAGTATGATTTTTCGGTTTGGAAAAGGATGAAAAAATCAGACTGAAAACCTCAAAACCCTTGATCCTACGGGGCTTTTCCGGTTTGTCGTAATTATACCGTAAGGGCACTCCTGCGCCAGTCTGCTCATCAAGAACAAAGTCACGATGAAAGAGGTACAGATGTGGCTGGGGCATTCCAGCTTTTCCACCACGGCCAATATTTACGCCCACATTGACGTGGACAGCAAGATGGAAGCCGCGAATATGATTGCCAGCAAAATCAACCTTGGCGAACTTCCCGAAAAGAAGAAATCTCCCAAACGAAAAATCGCTTAGGAGAAAAACTCCGTTGGGCGAACTTGTCCGCCAAAACCAACGGAAAATAAATCCGTTTTGTCTGCCATTTGGGTAAAAAGTGGCAGACAAAATGGCAGACAAGCCTAAATCTTGTCTGCCACACAAAAAATACCTAAGCCGCTAAAAGGCTTAGGTATAAGGAATGCCGGTGATGGGGGTCGAACCCATACGGTGTCACCACCAACGGATTTTGAGTCCGTCTCGTCTGCCAATTCCAACACACCGGCTCATATGTTGCTTGTATAGTATACTACAGGCCTGTCAAAAAATCAAGATTTATTTTGCGTTGATTTTTACGTCTCAAATACGCTCAAAATCTATCCTTGATATTCCCCGCATGCGTGCTATACTCTACTGCTTAGTCCTAAAAAAGACTATAAACACAAAAACGAAACATACAAACAAAGGGGAGCGAATGAAAGAGCAATACTGGCCGCTGATGTGGCAATCCAACCTGGCGGTCATCAAGCTGCGCGGTGCCTATGCCGATTGGGCGCGTGCCAATGGGATGAACTATCACGAACTGCTGGTGTTTTACTCGCTGCATGAGCTGGGCAGTTGCACCCAAAAACAAATCTGCACCAGATCCACCGTTGGCCGGATGTGTAAAAAGTCAGGCTGCTGAAAAAGAATTTTGCGCGGCGGCAAAACCCCCTTGACATCCCGGTATTAATATTGCATAATGAAACCAGCAAAAGGGAGTAGCGGACGCGCAGCGCCTGCAAGTTACGTCAAGACGGCTGACAGCCCGTAATTTGTATGAAATAACGCAAGACTTTTGCCGAGCATGGGTGTAGTACCCCTGCGCGGCGGAAGTCTTTTTCTTTTTGCTGTTTGTATTAAGATTGCATTAAAACAAGGAGGGCTATGGATGCAAGAACTGTTTGGAAATCTATGGAACCTGCAATGGCAGCAGGTGGTTATGTGGGGGATCGGCGGCCTGTTGATCTGGCTGGCGATCAAAAAGGAGATGGAGCCATCCCTGCTGCTGCCAATGGGCTTTGGGGCCATTCTCGTCAACCTGCCGCTGTCCGGTGCTGTTACCCAGGTGCTGTCCACCGGCACCGAGGTCGGCCCGCTGGATGTGCTGTTTGATGCTGGCATTGCCAACGAACTGTTCCCGTTGCTGCTGTTTGTGGGCATTGGTGCAATGATTGATTTTACACCGCTGCTTTCCAACCCCAAGCTGATGATTTTTGGGGCGGCGGCGCAGTTTGGCATCTTTTTCACGCTGGGGGCTGCGACTTTGATGGGCTTTGAACTCAAAGATGCCGCCTCCATTGCCGTGATCGGTGCGGCGGACGGGCCGACCTCCATCTTTGTGGCGAACTTTCTGGAATCCAACTATCTGGGGGCCATCATTGTGGCGGCGTATTCTTACATGGCGCTGGTGCCCATCATCCAGCCGCCGGTCATCCGGCTTGTGACGACCAAAAAAGAGCGCCTGATCCGCATGCCATATGCCGAAAAGCAAGTCAGCAAAACGGCAAAAATCCTGTTCCCCATCATTATTACCATGGTGGCTGGGCTGTTTGTGCCGCGCAGTGTGGCGCTGGTTGGCTTTTTGATGTTCGGCAACCTCATCCGGGAATGTGGTGTGCTGGACAGCCTGTCCGAAACCGCACAAAAGGTACTGGCAAACCTCATTACCCTGCTGCTGGGGCTGACGGTGGCATCCAAAATGCAGGCAGAGTATTTTTTGAATCGGCAGACCCTGATGATTCTGGCGCTGGGGCTGGTGGCCTTTGTGTTCGATACCATCGGCGGCGTGCTGGTGGCCAAGGTATATAACCTGTTTGCCAAACAAAAAATCAACCCCATGATCGGTGCAGCGGGCATTTCGGCATTCCCGATGTCGGCCCGTGTGGTGAACAAGATGGGCCTGCAGGAAGACAACCAGAACTTTTTGCTGATGCACGCCGTTGGGGTGAATGTATCCGGTCAGATCGCGTCCGTGATTGCGGGCGGTATGATTCTGACATTGTTTGCCTAAGGTGTATCTGAAAACAAAGGCAATACCGCATAATTCTAAGTGCCGATACGGCGAGCGAGGTGCGGCAGCTGTTAAGCCAAAAGCGCAGATAATACTTTGTGTATTATCGAGCATTTTGGCAACGCAGATGCCGTGCCGCAGCCGCCGGAGCGGTGCTTAAGCCGTAAGGCGGGAATTGTGCGGTGTTGCCCAAAGAAAATGACGGATATTTTCGACTTTTCAGATACACTCTAAACAAAAGGGGAGAACAAGATGAATTTAACACTGTTTATGCAGGTGCTGCCCAAAGCGGGCCTTGGCTGGCTGGGTGTTTTTGCGGTAACAATTATCATTGTGGCGGCGGTGGAGCTGCTGGAACATTTTACAAACCAAAAAAAGTAAAGGCAATACCGCATAATTCTAAGTGCCGATACGGCGAGCGAGGTGCGGCAGATGCCGTGCCGCAGCTGCCGGAGCGGTGCTTAAGCCGCAAGGCGGGAATTGTGCGGTGTTGCCTAAAGTGTCCGATTTGCCGAACAGCTCTGAAACCGTTTCCATTGGCGGAGATCTGCCGACGATGGGGGCTCTTAAAGGAAGGTAGGAGCATGGCGCAGCCACAGTGCGGCAAATCCCTCTCTTGAGGAAGGGATTATTTAACGTACAGGGCAAAATTTTATTGACAAACGCGGCGTTAAACGGTAAAATAGGGACAATCGCATTTATCCAGGGAGGAAAGTAGCCATGCCGCAGCAGATGGATGACGAGCTGCTGCAGCAGGCACAGGCTGGGGAGGAAAGCGCTATTGCCGCGCTGATCACCGCCATGATGCCTGCCATACGCAAAGGCGCCGCTGCCGTTGCAGCACCCGGCCTTGACTTTGACGATGCGGTGCAGGAAGGGCTGATTGGCCTGTTCCATGCCGTGCGCAGCTACCGGGCGGATAAAAAAGTCCCCTTTACCGCGTATGCCGCAGCCTGTATTGCCAACGCACAGCAGGATGCCCGCCGCAGTGCCACCCGCAAAAAGCATGCTCCGCTGAACAACAGTGTGCCCCTGCCGGAAAATTCTGCCGCGCCGGGGCCGGAAGAGCTTGCCATTGCCAACGAGCGCTGCGCCGCCGTGCTGGAACGCATCAACACGCAGCTTTCGCCCCTGGAACGCGGCAGTCTGCTTGCCAGTTTGGAGGGGCACACTGCCGCTCAGACAGCCCAACTGCTGCACTGCACCCCCAAAGCGGTGGAAAACGCCCTGATGCGCGCCCGCAAAAAGCTGCGCAGTGATGAAGTGCGAGAATGAATTTGGATTCAGGCGTTTTGGCCTGGACATATAAACAATGCCCCCAGTAGCTTAGCAATCAGTTCATTGGTGACCCCAAGCGTTGGTTGAAATTCTTCCGCGGGCAAGTAAACAAAGAGGAGATACCCACTATGTACGAAGACAAGACTTTGGTATGCAAAGATTGCGGCAAAGAGTTCGTTTGGACCGCCGGTGAGCAGGAGTTCTACGCAAGCCGTGGTTTCGAGAACCAGCCCCAGCGCTGCAAGGCATGCCGCGATGCCCGCAAGAACGCTACCCGTGGTGAGCGCCAGATGTTCGACGCCGTTTGCGCAAGCTGCGGCAAGACCTGCAAGGTGCCCTTCCAGCCGCGCGAAGACCGTCCGGTCTACTGCAGCGAGTGCTTCGCTAAGATGAAGCAGAACTGATTGTAACTGATTTGTTCTAAAAAGCAGCCTTTCCCGCAAGGGAGGGGCTGCTTTTTTGCTGCCGTAAAAGCTGTGGAGTAGAGAAAACATGGAAATAAATAGGATTGACAACTGTTACTTAAAAACGATACAATAATGATAACAAAGCAGGCTCGGCAGCTGGAAATATGTAATAGGGCAACACCGCACAATTCCCGCCTTGCGGCTTAAGCACCGCTTCAGCGGCTGTGGCACGGCATCTGCGTTGCCAAAATGCTCGATAAGACATCCAGTATTATCTGCGCTTTTGGCTTAGCATCTGCCGTACCTCGCTCGCCGTATCGGCACTTAGAATTATGCGGTATTGCCATAGATAAAAAGGAGGGCGCTGAAACGATGAAGAAACAAGTGATAGGCCTTTGCGCAGTTGCTTTGATTGCAGTGACGGCAGCTTTGGGGGCAAGCGGGGCACTGAATGCCCGCCAGAATGGCACGCAGCCGGTACAGACGGAAGCACCGGTGCAAACAGTAGAACCGGCACAGAACACACCGGAAGCAGTGCAGTCAGAACCAGCGCAGCCAGGGAAAAAAGTCAACATGGATGATACAAAGTGGGCTGACGCAATAGAAGAACTGAACGATTATATCGACCAGCAGATTGGCGGAGATAAAAAATAATACGATATGCTGCGCAGAATGAAGAGATTGCTCCGCGAAGATGAAAGAGAACGCATGACAACGGATTGTCTGAAGCGGCGGCCTTTCCCACAAGGGAGGGACCGCTGTTTTGCTTTGATAAAATAAAGGCAAAGCGGCTATGGCAGCAGCAAAAATAGAAGGTCTGCAGGATATGTTCCGCTGGGAGAAAAGAGGCTTGCACGCTGTTTTGACATATTGCCCAAAAGTTGACACAAAAATACAAAAAATCCTTCTTGGTGCAACATTTCGTGTTGTGTTGACACCATTGTCCCGGCATGGTACAATAATTAAAATCATATGTGAAAGGGTGAACTGTGCCATGATATCCATCCGCGAAGGCTTGTCCTGCTGCGATAAAACCCACGGTGCAGTGTTTCTTCCCCACGCTGTATCAGGTGCTTCTTTTTGACTTTTCCTCTTTTGGGGAAAAGTTATTTTTTTGCCTGCGCGGCTATCGCCGCGCAATCGCGCGAAGCGCGGTGCAAAAACAGCCGGAGCGCAGAGCGCTGCGCCCGCAGGCGCGTTTCGGAGCGCAACCGCCGCAGGCGGCACTTGGCGCGGAGATAGGATGTTCCTCTGTTCACCCGCCGCCGAACAGGCGGCGAGTGGGTGGAGGTAGCAACCCTGCCCCACCACCAACAGGCTATGCCGCGCAATCGCGCGAAGCGCGGTGCAAAAACAGCCGGAGCGCAGAGCGCTGCGCCCGCAGGCGCGTTTCGGAGCGCAACCGCCGCAGGCGGCACTTGGCGCGGAGATAGAATGTTCCTCTGTTCACCCGCCGCCGAACAGGCGGCGAATGGGTGGAGGAGACAACCTGGCCCTACTGCTGGGGGGAGCAGCAAACCCCGCACCACCGCCAACAAGCTATCGTCACGCCGCGCAAAGTTGGCACTTAACGTGAGGATAGGCTGCTCCTGCCGCGCCCACAACCACCACAAATTCTCACACAGAATCTTGCAACCCCACACCAAAAGGAGGGCCAGCCATGCTGATTAAAAATGCACGGGACTACGAGGGCCGCATCTGCGATTACCTGATCGCGGACGGCAAAATTAGAGCAATCGGAACCGACCTGCCGGAAGCAGGTGAGGTGATCAATGCAAAAGGGCTGACCATTCTGCCCGCGTTTATTGATACCCACTGCCATTGGCGTACCCCCGGCTTTGAATATAAAGAGGATATTGCCACCGGCTCTGCGGCTGCAGCGGCAGGCGGATATACTTTCGTCAACCTGATGCCCAACACCAAGCCGGTCTGCTCTTCGGCAGAGATCGTGCATGAGGTGGAGGAGAAAGCGCGCGAGATTGGCCTGTGTGATGCCAACCAGACCGTTTCCATTACCAAAAACTTTGACGGCCACACCATTGACCATCTGCTGGACCTGCCGGATGATATCAAGTTTATCACCGAGGACGGCAACGGCGTGATGAATAACGCCACGATGGCTCGCGTGTTTGCTGTGGCAGCCGAGCGCGGTCTGACCGTGATGTCCCACGCAGAGGACCGCGAGATCAGCCCGTGGGATTACCGCCTGGCCGAAAACATTGAGACGGTGCGCAACTGCCACCTGGCCGAATATTACGGCACCCGCCTGCATATGTGCCATGTTTCCACCAAAGAATCTGTGGATATGGTGCGCCAGAGCCGCCGCCGCGGTGCAATGGTCAGCTGTGAAGTGACCCCGCACCACCTGTGGTTCGACGATTCCCGCCTGCAGTATAAGGTCAACCCACCCATCCGCAAGGCGGACGATGTGGCCGCCCTGGTGACGGCAATTAAGGATGGCACAGTCAGCTGCATCGGCACCGACCATGCCCCCCACAGCGCCGAGGATAAAGCCAAGGGCGCTGCCGGTATGGTTGGGCTGGAAACCGCCTTTGCCGTGTGCTACACCAAATTGTGCCGCATGGAGGGCTTGCCGCTGGAAATGCTGAGCTTTTTGATGAGCTCCGGCCCCGCTCAGGTGCTTGGCCTGGATGAGCATAAGGGCCGCCTGGTGCCCGGCTTTGATGCCGATATTGTTCTGGTGGATACCGACCACATGTTTACCGTACATGCGGACGAGCTGCACAGTAAGAGCAAAAACTGCCCCTATGACGGCGAAAGCTTCTATGGCCAGGTCATGATGACCATCAAGGGCGGCAAAGTGACCTACCAGAAAGATAAACAGTAACCCGCAGAAAAGTTAGAACGAGCTTTTTTGATACAGAAAACGGAGGAACAGCAATGACCAACATGGATAAACTGTATGCCAGCGTGGCAGCCAACGGCCCGGTGTGCGTGGGTCTGGATACCGAGTTCAGCTACCTGCCCGCCGATGTGGTGGACTACACCAAGACTGCCGGTGAAAATGTGGTGGAATTCAACCGCCGCATTATTGAAGCCACCAAGGCTTCCGCAGGCTGCTACAAGGTTCAGATCGCTTATTATGAATCCCTTGGTCTGGATGGCATGCGCGCTTACGCCGAAACCCTGAAGATGGTGCGCGCCACCGGCCTGCCGGTCATTGCCGATATCAAGCGCGGCGATATTGCCAAAACCGCCGAGATGTACGCCAAGGCACACTTTACCGGCGACTTTGAGGCTGATATTATCACGCTGGCCCCCTATATGGGCCTGGATTCCATCAGCCCCTACCTGCCGTACTGCAAGGAACAGGGCAAGGGCCTGTTTGTACTGTGCCGCACCTCCAACCCCGGCGCAAAAGATTTTGAGTATAAAAAGCTGGAGGACGGCCGCCATGTGTACGACCTGGTGGGCGACAGCCTGAGCGAGCTGGGCAGGGATTACATCGGCGAATCTGGTTATTCCAGCATCGGTCTGGTCATCGGCGGCACCCATACCGAGGAAGCAACCGCCATCCGCGCTGCTTACCCCCAGACCTTCTTCCTGATCCCCGGCTACGGCGCACAGGGCGGCAAAGCTGCCGATATTGCCCAGTATATGAACAACAGCAACGGCGGTGTGGTCAACTCCAGCCGCGGCATCCTGCTGGCTTACAAAAAGCAGCCCGGCGTTGCCTTTGATGAAGCTGCTTATAATGAATGCGTGCGAATGAAGGAGGATATCCAGGGTGAATGCAACAAGCTGTAAGGTAACGGTCCTGCGCCAGAGTACCGTTGCAGCGGATATCCGCTGCCTGACGGTGCAGTGGCCGGATGCCAGCCGCCCGGCCAAGGCGGGGCAGTTCTTTATGCTGCGCGCCTGGGCTGCCAACGAAACGCCCATCCTGTCCCGCCCCATCAGCGTGCATGATTTTGACGCCGCGACCGGCGCACTGACTTTCCTGTATCAGGTCAAGGGTGAGGGAACCCAGAAGCTGGCCGCCCTGAAAGAGGGCGACACCCTGACGGTGACCGGCCCATGCGGCAACGGATTTGATGTGGCCGCGATCGCCCGGGCGGCAGGCGGCAAAAACGGCAAGATCGCTGTTGTGGGCGGCGGTATTGGCACCGCGCCGCTGCTGCAGCTCTGCAAGGAGCTGGCTGCGGCGGGCTGCAAGCCGGAACTGTACTGCGGCTTCCGTGATGAGCCCTATGGGTTGGAAGCTTTCCTGCCTTACTGCGCCGCCATCAGCATTGCAACGGATTCCGGCGCGGTGGGTTACCACGGCCTGGTAACCGGCATCCTGCACCCGGAACAGTTCGCCATGGTGCTGACCTGCGGCCCCATGGTGATGATGCGCGGCGTATACCAGCTGTGCGCCCAGAGCGGCACGCCCTGCGTGGCCAGCCTGGAACGCAAGATGGCCTGCGGCCTTGGTGCCTGCCTGGGCTGCACCTGCCGCACCAAGGTGGGGGCCAAGACCGTATGTAAAGACGGCCCCGTGTTCAAAGCTGAGGAGGTGTTTGACTGATGGCAGACCTTCGCGTAAATCTGTTTGGCAAGCAGCTGGCCGGCCCGGTCATTGCCGCTTCCGGCACCTTTGGTTTCGGCCCGGAATATGCAGGCATTGAGGACCTGCGCGTGCTGGGCGGCATTTCCGGCAAAGGCCTGACGTTGAACGGTCAGCCCGGCAACGACGGCGAGCGCCTGCTGGAAACTCCCTCCGGCCTGATGAACTCCATCGGCCTGCAGAACCCCGGCGTGCAGCACTTTATTGAAAACGAGCTGCCCGCCATGAAAACCTGCGGCACCTCCGTCTGGGTCAACCTGGGCGGCCATACCATTGAGGAAAACGTGGAGGGCGTGCAGAAGCTGTGCGCCGCAGGCATTGATGTGCTGGAACTGAACATCAGCTGCCCTAACGTCAAGCAGGGCGGCCTGGCGTTCGGCATCCGTGCCAAGGACGCCGAAGAGGTGGTTTCCGCTGTGCGCAAAGTGTGCACTGTGCCGCTGGTGGTCAAGCTCAGCCCACAGGCAGAGAGCATCCCCGATATGTGCAAGGCCGTGGAAGCTGCCGGTGCCGATGGCATCAGCCTGTGCAATACCTTCCAGGCCTGCGCCATTGATCTGGAAAAGCGCCGCCCGGTGTTCAACAACACCTTTGCCGGGCTTTCCGGCCCGGCCATCCGCCCCATTGCACTGCGCATGGTGTGGCAGGCTGTGGGGGCCGTCAATATCCCGGTCATCGGGCTGGGCGGCATCCTGACTGGCCGCGATGCGCTGGAGTTCATCATGGCCGGTGCAGCCGCCGTTCAGGTGGGCACCGCAAACTTCCTGGACCCGAAAGCCTGCACTCGCATTACTGCCGAGATGGGGGAATGGATGGACGCCCACGGCGTGAAAACGCTGGATGAGATCCGCGGGTGCGCGAGAGGATAAGCGGGTTAAAGAACAGAGAATAAAGAATAATGAAAAAATGGTGGAGTGCGCACCGCGCGGCGGTCCACCACAAGGATTCTTTATTATTTATTCATTGTTTTTTGAATTTGCCTGTATAAACATTCAAGATGTTGCAATTTTATGCAACTTGTGGTATAGTAAAACAGCTTTTATAAACGGAGGAAAGTATCATGGCAAGAGAATCGATCGAAGTTTTGAAGGAATGTGAAGCATTTTTGGAGGGGCACTTCCTCCTTTCGTCCGGCCGTCATTCCGGCGCATACTGCCAGATGGCCTATCTGCAGCAGTACCCGGATAAGTGTGCCGAGGTTATGGCTCATGTGGCAGAAAAGCTGAAGGATACTGATGTTGACGTTATCGTTGGCCCTGCCATGGGCGGCATTGTGTATGCTTACGAGCTGGGCCGCCAGCTGGGCAAGCGCGCCATCTTTACCGAGCGCGTGGATAACGTGATGACTCTCAAGCGCTTTGCCATCCATCCGGGCGAGCGCTGCATCATCGCCGAGGATGTTGTGACCACCGGTGTTTCCAGCCTGGAAACCAAGCGCGTCATCGAAGAAGCCGGCGGTATCTGCCTGGGCATCACCTGCGTGGTGGACCGTACCCGCCCCGAAGCTCCGTCCCCGATCCCCATCCTGGCCAGTGCCCTGAAGCTGGATCTGCCCAACTATGCTCCCGAAGAATGCCCCATCTGCAAGGAGGGCAAGTTGCCCCTGGTCCACCTGGGCAGCCGCAAAATGAAGGAAGCAGCAAAGCAGACGCTGTAAAAGAGTTAGGAGTTAGGCAGTAGGAGCTATTGCGTGGGAGGATAGGCTCTGCGCGGACGGAAACGGCCTTGGCTGTTTCAAAAGGCGGGCGCACGGTGTGCGCCCGACCATAAACTCCTAACTCCTCACTCCTACTTCCTAAGGCAATACCGCACAATTCCCGCCTAACGGCTTAAGCACCGCTCCGGCGGCTGCGGCACGGCATCTGCGTTGCCAAAATGCTCGATAAGACATCCAGTATTATCTGCGCTTTTGGCTTAGC
>NZ_PSQF01000054.1:0-19955 GCF_003324125.1 Subdoligranulum sp. APC924/74
GCCAAGCCAAAAGCGCAGATAATACTGGATGCTGCAAAGGTGAGCGCCGCCAGTGGCGGAAACAGCGAACCGAAGCAGGGGCAGCGGTCGCAGAGTGCGAGGGGCTTTTGCCCCCGAAGCACGATGCGGGTACCGCAACCCGACATTATCGAGCATTTTGGCAACGCAGATGCCGTGCCGCAGCTGCCGGAGCGGTGCTTAAGCCGTCAGGCAGGAATTGTGCGGTGCTGCCTTAGGTCATTTAGCACAAAGTCCCGGAATGGTCGAGACCATTCCCTACAGGTTGGTTTATAATGTGTAACGGGCATAAAACATGCATCCCACCCGTAGGGGCGCACAATGTGCGCACGTTACCTTGCGGAGGATGATGGGGGAAATAGAGGGCAAGGCCCGTCCGGGACGATGCTCGCATCGTCCCCTACAAATGATTTGCAGAGTTTATCACCATCGGCAAGGTTTCTCCACGGCACGATGGAAACATCACGCCCGGACCAGAGCGACCGAGACATCGTTGACGTTGGTGCCGGTGGGGCCGGTGATGATCAGGCCATTGCATTTTTGCAGGGCATGGTAGGCATCGTTATCAGCCAGCGTGGCAAAGATATCGCAGCCCTGGGCTTTCAGCGCGGCCTGGGTGGTGCTGTCCACAAAGCCGCCTGCGGCATCGGTGGGGCCGTCGGTGCCATCAGAGCCAACGGAGAACACCGCGCAGCCATCCAGCCCGGCGATACCGGGAGCGGCGGCAAGGGCGAGCTCCTGATTGCGGCCGCCTTTACCGTGGCCGGTCAGATGCACCACTGTTTCGCCACCTGCAATCAGGGCAATACGGCGGCCCGCGGTGCGCTGGTAGCGCACCATGTTGGCCAGGAACACACCGGCTTCCCGGGCTTCGCAGCTCAGGCAGTCGGTCAAAATCAGCGGCTCATAGCCAAGGGTGCGGGCGGTGGCAGCGGCGGCGGCGCACAGCTGGCGCACGCTGCCGGTGATCTGGGTTTCTACGTTGTCCAGCGCTTTGGGCGTTTCCTGCTCCAGCAGGGCCAGCATCTGCTCCGTCATGGGCAGGTGGTATTTCTGCACGATCTCCTTGGCCTGTGCGCAGGTAGAACTATCCGGGTAAGCGGGGCCGGAGGCAATCATATCCAGCGGATCGCCAAGAATATCCGAAAGCACGATGGAAACCACATGGGCCGGGGCACACAGCTGGGCAAAACGGCCACCCTTTACGCCGGAAAAGCGCTTGCGGAGGGTGTTGATCTCTACAATATCCGCCCCGCAGACCAGCAGGTTGTGGGTGAGTTCTTCCAGATCCGCGGCGGGGATGAGCGGCTTTTCAAACAAAGCGGAACCGCCGCCGGAAAGCAGGAACAGCACGGTGTCCTGTGCGGTCAGCCCGCTGACGAGGTCCAGCGCCTGCTGGGTGGCGGTAAAGCTGTTCTCGTCCGGGATGGGGTGCCCGGCTTCCCGGATGGTAAAGTTGGCGATGGGGCCTTTGCTGTGGTCGTATTTGGTAATGACAATACCGGTATCAATGCGGGAACCCAGAATGCGGCTGGCGGCGTTGGCCATCTGCCAGGCACCCTTGCCGGCGGCAACCAGCACAACGCGCCCGGAACCGAAATCGCGTCCTTCCAGCGCTTTGCGGACGGCCTCGTCCGGCTGGGCGGCGGTGATGGCGGCCTGAATGATGGCGTCAGCGTCTTGGCGGAGTTTAGACATAGGGATCACACTCTTTTCTGTTTTGTTTGTTGGTTCTTTAATTTCTGTTATAACATGTAAATCAATCATTCAGCAATCGGCAGAACGTACAGAATTGGCGGCAAAATTTTGGCGGCACGGGGATGCCCGCACCGCCAAAAAAACAGAATTTTGAGGTTTTACAGGTCGCGGCCCAGCTTGATGCCGGTCAGGTGCTCGTAATACTGGGCAATGGCGCTGTGGTCCGCCTGGCCCTTGCCATTGCTGTGCAGCCACTGCAAAATTTCCTGCACTTCGGCGGTCATCGGCACCGGGGCACCCACGGTGTGGGCGCAGTCCAGGGCGTTGTTCAGGTCCTTGATGTGCAGGTCAATCTTGAAGCCGGGTTTATCGTTGCCCTCGATCATCATGGGAGCTTTGGCGTTCATGACGGTGGAACCGGCTAGGCCGCCCTTGATGGCCTGGAACACCAGGTCGGGGTCAACCCCGGCTTTCTGGGCCAAGGTCAGGGCTTCGGCCACAGCCTGGATGTTGGCCGCCACGATGATCTGGTTGGCCAGCTTGGTGGTGTTGCCGGCGCCGATGCCACCGCACCGCACGGCGGAAGAACCCATGGCCAGCAGGACCGGTTTGAAGGTGTTGAAGACCTCTTCTTCGCCGCCGACCATGAAGGAAAGGGTGCCGTCAATCGCCTTGGGTTCGCCGCCGGAAACGGGGGCGTCCAGCATCTGGATGCCGCGGGCGGCAAGTTCGGCGGCAATCTCCTTGCTGGCGATGGGGTTCAGGGAGGTCATATCAATAAAGGTGGAGCCGGGCTGCATGTGGGCGGCAACGCCGTTTGCACCCAGCATGACCTGTTTAACCTGCGGGGCGTTGGGCAGCATGGTCAGCACAAGATCACAGGTGGAGCCGATGGTGGGTTGGTCGGCTACTTTGGCGCCGCAGGCTTCCAGCTCAGCTGCGGCGGCGGGGGAGTGGCTGTCCACCGTAACGTCATAGCCGGCTTTGAGCAGGTTTTTGGCCATGGGGCGGCCCATAATGCCAAGACCGATAAAACCAATTTTCATACGATCACACGACCCTTTCTTTGTAAGGTGTATCTGAAAACAAAGAAATAGACTAAATTTTCGACTTTTCAGATACACCCCAGGAAAACATGGGATACCCTGCCGGGACAAAAGCGGCGGGCAAGATAAAAACAATTTTATTATAGTAATAGATTATACAAATTGCAAGAAGAACTTTTGTGAAACACATAAAAATATAGGTAAAAAGTCAGAAAAATAAGGGGGACTGCGTTGCACAAGGGCAAAACGTGTGATAGAATAATAGAAATATCTCCGGTTAATACGGATGCGCTGCGGGGGCCAACCCGCACAAGGGAAAGTGAAGGAAAGAGCTATGGAACGCCGCCCAATCAAAACGATCCGCAATCAGGTGTATCAGATCCTGAAGGATGATATCTGCGAAGGAAGATTTGCTCCCGGCCAGTGGCTGCAGGAAAACGAGCTGGCAGAGCGCCTGTGCGTGAGCCGCAGCCCCATCCGGGAAGCACTGCGCCAGCTGGCTTCGGACGGGCTGGTGGTGGAGATCCCCAACAAGGGTGTGTTTGTAAAAGAGTTTACCGCGCGGGACATTGAGGAAATTTTTGACCTGCGCGTTTTGCTGGAAGATTACGCCATCAGCAAGCTGCAGCATCACCTGACCACGGCGGATATGCAGCAGCTGATCGACTGCCTGAACGAGATGGAGCGGCTGCACGCCCAAAAGAACCTGCGTGCCTACACGGATATGGATTCTAAGCTGCATGGGCTGCTGATTGAACTGTGCGGCAACAGCCTTTTGGAATCCATGTATGCAAGGATCCATTCGCTGAACCAGCAGTTCCGTATTTATTCGCTGACAAGTACCCAGCGCTTTAATGAATCGATGGAAGAGCACCGCGATATTGTGCACTGCCTGCTGACCAACAATGCGGACGAGGCAAGGGCCATCAACAAGCGCCATTTGCAGCTGGCGAAAGATAAAATTATCCAGCATTTTTCTGAGCAGGAAGCCCTGAAACAGGCAGCGGATGCACAGCCCAAAACAACCGCCGAAGCGGACAAAAAAGCAAAATAAAATGTGCCCCCGGCAGCTTTGCATTGCTGCAGGGGGCACTGCTGTTATGGAAGATAAAATCAGGAACTGAGCTGTTCTTTGTCGTATTGCAGGGTGTACAGCTGATAGTACCGCCCATGACGGGCCAGCAGCTCCTGGTGGCTGCCCTGCTCCAGAATTTTGCCGTGGGACAGCACGATGATGTTGTCCGCGTGCTGGATGGTGGAAAGGCGGTGGGCAACGATCAGCATGGTGCCGACGGTGCGCATTTTTTCCAGAGAATCCTGAATCAAAAGCTCGGTTTCGGTATCAATGTTGGCGGTTGCTTCGTCCAGAATCATCACGCTGGGCTTGTGGATGATCGTGCGGGCAAAGCTGAGCAGCTGGCGCTGACCGGCGGAGAAGTTGTTGCCGCGCTCGCGCACTTCCTCATCCAGGCCGTGGTCCAGCTTGTTGATGAAGTGGTCAGCGTTGACATAGCGGCAGACCTGCATGATCTCTTCGTCCGAGATGTTATCCTCCCGCAGGACAATGTTGCTGCGGATGGTGCCGGAAAAGAGGAAAACATCCTGCAGCATTTGTCCAAAATGGCGGCGGAGGGAAGAAATTTTGATTTTGCGGATGTCGATGCCGTCAATCAGAATTTCGCCCTTCTGGAACTCGTAATTGCGGCAGATGAGGGACAGGATGGTGCTTTTGCCGGAGCCGGTGGAACCGACAAAAGCCACGGTTTCCCGCGGGGAAACATGGAACGAAACGCCCTGCAGCACCCATTCGCCGGGAATATAGCTGAACCAGACATCGCGGAACTCAATTTCGCCTTTTACATCGGTCAGCTCAATGGCGTCGGGGGCATCCACCAGCTTGGGCTGAATGTCCATAATAGAAAAGACTTTTTCCGACGAGGCCAGCGCGGATTGCAGCCAGTTGAACTGCTCGGCCAGGTTCTGGATGGGGGTAAAGAACTTGGAAATGTACATGTAGAAGGTGACGATGGTGCCGCCGGTGATGGTCTGCCCCAGGAAAGAAACGTTGTTCAGGTGGCCCATGCCGCCCAGGTAGAACAGGCACAAAATAGAGCTGATGTACAGCATGTAGACCAGTGGGCGGAATACGCCGAACACA
Organism: Subdoligranulum sp. APC924/74; assembly: GCF_003324125.1. NCBI lineage: Bacteria > Bacillati > Bacillota > Clostridia > Eubacteriales > Oscillospiraceae > Subdoligranulum > Subdoligranulum sp. APC924/74. The sequence continues at coordinate 4,921 of NZ_PSQF01000054.1, forward strand.
AAAATCTGTTCCTGCGTGACCTTGGAAAGGGTCTGGCTTTTTTGATAGAATTCCGCCATCTTTTCGTCCTCGCGGCCAAAAATCTGGGTGACCTTGATACCGGAAAGGTTCTCCGAAAGATAGGTGTTGATGTCAGTGGTGGCATCCTTGACCTTACGGTAGGCCCGGCGGGAAAACTTGCGGAAGATGACAGTGAAGATGACGATGAAGGGAACAAAGCAGAGCACCATCAGGGTCAGCGCATAGTTCAGGCAGAGCATGGCCACCAGAATGCCCAAAATGACGAACGCATTTTTGGTCAGGTTCACCAAAAGGTTGGTGAACATCATGGAAATGGCGTTGGTATCGTTGGTAACGCGGGTAACAAGCTTGCCAACCGGGATCTCGTTGAGCTGCTCGTGGGAGAGGGACTCAATGTGGGTGAACAGATCCTCGCGCAGATCGGAGATGATGCGCTGGCCGACCCGCTGCAGAATGACCGCCTGAAAATAGGTGCTTGCCATCGAGAACACCAGAATCCCCGCATAGACCGCGACCGAAGCGAACAGGCGGCTGAGGGTAAAATCGGCGGCGACAAGTTCTTCGATCGCACCGACGATTAGGGGAGAGATAATGTCGTAAGCGATGGAGAAGAGCATCAGGAAGAGAACCAGAAGAAACTTGGCCCAGTACGGTTTGGCATAGGCGAACAGGCGGCGCAGAATCTCGCCGTCTGCCATGGTGCGCTCAAAACCCATGGCGGTCTTTTTATCTTTGACCGAAGCGTAAGCAAAAATCAGCAGCGCGGTAACGGCACCGATGACGCCGCCAACCAGCAAAAGCGGGTTTATATTAAGCATTGTCATCACCTCCGGCTTCATCTTCCAGCCGCTGCAGGTCCACCATGCGGCGGTACTTGGGGCAGCTGGTGTACAGCTCATCGTGGGGGCCGACGGCCTCAATCTTGCCATCATCCAGGAAGATGATCTTGTCCAGCCGCTCCACCGTGGAAATGCGGTGGGCAATCAGCAGGGTGGTCTTGTTGGCGCGGCTGGATTTCAGGTTGTCCAGAATGATTTTTTCGGTGCGGGTGTCCACAGCGGAAACAGAGTCATCCAGAATCAGGATGGGGGCGTCTTTCAGCAGGGCGCGTGCAATGGAGATGCGCTGCTTCTGGCCGCCGGAAACGGTCACGCCGCGCTCACCCAGAACAGTTTCGTAACCATCCTTAAAGTCCACGATGTTGTCCCGCACATCGGCCAGGCTGGCGGCGTGGTCGATCATTTCGGGGGAGGCATCGTCCACACCAAAGCCGATGTTGTGGGCGATGGTATCCGAGAAGAGGAAGTTGTCCTGTGGAACATAGGCGCAGGCAGCGCGCACAGAATGGATGGACAGGGTGTTCACGTCCTTGCCGTCCACAAACAGGGTGCCGTCCGGCACGTTGTAGGTGCGCAGCAGCAGGTCCACCAGCGCCGTTTTGCCCGCGCCGGTCTTCCCCACAATGCCCACGCTTTCGCCGGGGTGGATGGTGAAGGAGATATCCTGCAGCACATCGTATTCGCCGTCCGGGTAGCGGAAGGTCAGGTGGCGGAATTCCACACTGCCCTGCGGGTTCTGCAGCTCCTGCACGCCGGGGCGGTCGGCCACATCAATGGGGGCGTCCAGCAGCTCGGTGATGCGGTTCAGGGAAGCCTTGCCGCGGGAGGTCTTTTCGATCAGCATGGAAATTGCCATGATGGGCCAGACGATGGCCTCAAAATAGCCGATGTACTCTACCAGCTGGCCCGCGTTGAACCGGCCCTGGTAGACCAGATAACCGCCATACCCCAGGATGACACAGATGACGGATTCGACAAACAGGGTCACGAGCACTTCCAGCAGGGTGGCAATTTTGGTGTAGATGACGTTGATCTCCTCGTTCTGTTTGTTCAGCTTGCGGAATGCTATGAGCTCTTTCAGCTCTTTGACAAACGCCTTGATAACGGCAATGCCGGAGAAATTCTCCTGTGCAAAGTCTGAAAGATCGGAGAATGCCTGTTGGCGTTCTTCCCAGCGCTTGGTCATGGCGGTGCCCATGACGGTGCCGATGCCGAACATGATGAGGGCAGGGATCAAAGCCAGCAGGGTGAGCTTATAATCCATGCGCCACATTTTGTACAGGGCCATCAGGCCGAGAACCAAAGCGTCAAAGAACATCAGGATACCATCACCAAAACATTCCTGGATGGTATCAATATCATTGGTGTAAAGGCTCATCAGGTTGCCGACCTTGTTAACCTGGTAATACTGCTGCGAAAGCTGGCGGCTGTGGTCAAACATCCGCTCGCGCAGGTTGGCAGCAACCCGCACAGCGGAGCCGAAAAAGCAGATACGCCACAAAAAGCGCCCAATGACCATGAGCACCACGATCCAGATCATGGGCAGGCAGATGTGCTGCAGCAAAACCTCTTTGGTAAAGGGCAGGGTCTGGCCGTTTACGACCACCTGCCCCAGGTTGACCCCATTGATGACCAGACGGTAAAACTGGGGGATCAACAGCTGGATATAGTCAACCATTAAAAGGGCCAGCAGCCCAAGCAGCAGCACGGGCGCATTTTTGAGGTAATAACGGTTGATGTACTTGCCGAAAATCACGGCATCTCCTCCTTTTCCTTGCAGGGATACAGCCGGGCAGCCCGGTCGGCGGCAAAAGTGCCGTATCTTTCAGTATATAGGACGGGAACGGTTGAGTCAACGCAAAACGCGAAAAAGTGGGGAATACAGCCGAACAGGGGGGAAGCGTCTTTTATTATGAAGCATAGCCCCTACGGTCTCGATAGGAAATAGGTTGTTTCTGGATACACAAATGTTTCTTCTTTATATAAGGATACAAAATGATAAGGATACAAAATGAACTGCTTTTACACATAGATTTCGTTGTTGCGGGCGGGCAGCTTTTGCACCACGGCTTTGTGGGCGGCGGTTTCACGCCAGGCGGCGGGACTTAAACCCGTTTCCCGCTTAAACACGCGGCACAGGTAGTTGGCACCGGAAAAACCGCACAGCCCGGCGATCATTTCCAGGCTGTACTCCCGCTCGGCCAGCAGCAGTTTGGCAGCTTCAATGCGCACGCTGGTCAAAAAGCGGCCCGGCGGCATGCCCATCTCGGAAGAAAAGACCCGCACAAGGTGGCACTTGCTGACCCCAAGCTGGGCGCTGAGTTCTTCCACGCCGTACAGGGCCATGTAGTTATCGCGGATGGCTTCCACCGCGCGGGCTACCAACGGCGAAAGATGGCGGGATTCCTCGTCCCCGTGGGCAAGGGCGCACAGCAGGGTGTAGGGGGCGGCGGCGCTGGCGGCATCGTCGGCATTCCCGGCACCGCACACGCGGGCCAGCAGCTCCGCTGCACTGGGGCAGGAAGCCCCATCCGCAAAGCGCGGCTGCGGCAGCCCGGCCAAAAACTGCTGCACGGCCAGCCCGGTCAGCCGCACGCACAGCAGATGGCAGGGGGTAACGGGCCGCAGCGTGAAGGTGCCAAAGCCCAGCAAAAGATCACCGGAGGAGCCCGCCGCGCTCTGGCTGCCGGGGCATTCCAGCACGCACTGCCCGCTGGAAAGTACCCCTGCCCAAAGGCCCTCGCCGGAAAGGGTAAGCGGCGCTTCGCCCTGCAGCTCCTGCACTGCGGCGCAGGCGCAGCAGGTGGTTGGATCAAATATCAATTTCTGACCTCCAATATCAATAAAGTGCTATATCTTTTTCAATCGTACCCTGCTATTATAGATTTGTCAAGAAAAATACGTGCTGAGCGTATCAATAAAATCATAAAAACCAATTTGGAGGTAATGACCCATGGCCAGCATTAGTTGCCGTCATATTTACAAAATCTATCCGGGCAATGTTACTGCCGTTAAGGATTTCAACCTGGAAATCGCTGATAAGGAATTTATCGTTTTCGTCGGTCCTTCCGGCTGCGGTAAGTCCACCACCCTGCGTATGATCGCAGGTCTGGAAGAAATCTCCAAGGGCGAAATGTACATCGGTGACCGCCTGATCAACGATGTTCCCCCGAAAGACCGCGACATCGCCATGGTGTTCCAGAACTACGCTCTGTACCCGCACATGACCGTGTACAAGAACATGGCATTCGGCCTGGAACTGCGCAAGATGCCCAAGGACGACATCGACAAGCGCGTTCGTGAAGCTGCTAAGATCCTGGAAATCGAGCACCTGCTTGACCGTAAGCCGAAGGCTCTGTCCGGTGGTCAGCGCCAGCGTGTTGCTCTGGGCCGCGCAATGGTTCGTAACCCGGCCGTCTTCCTGCTTGACGAGCCTCTGTCCAACTTGGATGCTAAGCTGCGTACCAGCATGCGTACCGAGATCATCAAGCTGCACAAGAAGCTGGCTACCACCTTCATCTATGTTACCCATGACCAGACCGAAGCTATGACCATGGGCGACCGCATCGTTGTTATGCGTGATGGCGTCATCCAGCAGGTCGATACTCCGCAGAACCTGTACGATTACCCCTGCAACATCTTCGTTGCCGGCTTCATCGGCAGCCCCCAGATGAACTTCCTGGACGGCACCCTGCAGAAGAATGGCGATACCTATGTCGTCGATCTGGACGGCACCGTGATCCCCCTGCCGCAGGAAAAGACCGCCGATGGCAAACTGGCCGCTTACGTTGGCAAGAGCCTGAAGGTTGGTATCCGTCCTGAGGATATGAAGGATGACGAAGAGTTCCTGGAGAAGCATCCTTCCAGCCATATCGATACTGAGGTTGAAGTTTCCGAGCTGATGGGCGCTGAGATCTATCTGTACCTGACCTACAAGGGCCAGAACCTGATGGCTCGCGTTGCCCCGACCTCCAAGTCCCGCCGCGGCGACAAGGTCACCATGGCTATGGATACGCATAAGATCCACCTGTTCGATCCTGAGACCGAGCTGACCCTGCTGAACTAATCAACAGTAATTTGAACTTTTTAGGCGGCTCCGCTCTTGTGCGGAGCCGCCTTTTGTTAAGGCAAAAGCGCAAACAATTGCGCAAGCGTTGCACAGAGGCAGTGCAGCGGGTGTAAGAGCAAATGGGCAGGGAAAAGCCCTGCCGAGGGGTGTGCCTGAAAACAAAGAGAATGGCGGTTGTGTTTGTAAAAACAGGCTGTATTTTCGGCTTTTCGGGATCGCCCCAGGATAGGATGTTTGAAGCAAAGGGGGACAGCCGACCGATGCAGATCACAGATCTACTGGTGCCGGAACGCGTTGCACTGAATATGCAGGTGGCGGATAAGGCCATGGCCATCCACGCAATGGTGGGCATGCTGGACCGCACCGGATGCTTGCGGGATGCAGGCGAATACGAAAAAAATGTGCTGGAACGGGAAGCCCAGGGCACGACCGGCGTTGGTGGCGGGGTGGCCATTCCCCACGGCAAAAGCAACGCGGTGCTGGTGCCCGCGCTAGCGGCAGTAACGCTGCGGGAGGCGATCGACTACCAGGCACTGGATGGTGCCCCGGTACGGCTGCTGTTTTTGATCGCAGCTCCGGATGGTGCAAACGACCTGCATATCCAGGTGTTGGCGCGGCTGGCTCAGCTGCTGATGGAACCGCTGTTCTGTGAGGAATTGAAGCAAGCAGCAACCCCGGAAGAATTTCTGGCGGTGATCGCTAAGCGGGAACAGGGCGAGACCGCCCGTGAGGCCCGCGCTGAGGCAGTGGCCGAAGCTGCGCTGACCGAACCGCGGCTTGCCCCCCGCGTGCTGGCTGTAACGGCATGCCCCACCGGCATTGCCCACACCTATATGGCGGCCGAAGCGCTGGAAGCCGAAGCGGCAGAAATGCATATTGCCATCAAGGTGGAAACCAACGGTGCAGACGGGGTGAAAAACCACCTGACCGAACAGGAAATTGAAAACGCAGAGTGCATCATTGTGGCGGCGGATAAAGCCGTGGAAACCGCCCGCTTTGCGGGCAAACCGGTGCTTCGCGTGCCGGTTTCCCAGGCGTTGAAAGACCCGGAAATGCTGCTGCACCGCGCGCTGTCCGGCACAGCTCCGCTGGAACCGGAGGATGAAAGTGTGCCGGGCATGGGGTGCAACCGTAAAGCAGGCAGCGCAAAAGATGGTGCTGCCGCCACGCAGGAATTTGGGCGCAAGCTTTACACCGACCTGATGAACGGCGTTTCCCACATGATTCCCTTTATCACCGGTGGCGGTATATTGATTGCGTTAAGCTACTTTTTGGACCGTGGTAATGCGGGCGCAGAAATGTTCGGGCGGGGAACGTCCCTTGCCATGCTGGTGCGCACGATTGGTAATACCTCATTTAATCTGATGTACGTTGTGCTGGCCGGGTTCATTGCCATGTCGGTGGGGGATCTGCCCGCATTGGTGGCCGGTATGGCGGGCGGTATGCTGGCCATCCAGGGAACCTCGCTGGCACCGCAGGCGGAATGGGTGTCCTCCGGCTTTTGGGGCGCTATGATTGCGGGCTTTGCGGCAGGCCTTGTGGTAAAACTGCTGCGGACGGCATTCAAGCGGCTGCCATCGGCATTGGTGCATATCAAAACAGTACTGCTATATCCGGTGGCCAGCCTGGCCGTGGTCGGCTTTATGATGGTATTCCTCGTCAATGCGCCGCTTGGACGGTTTAATACCTGGATATACCAGCTGTTGGCCAGTATGCAGGGCGGCAGCCGCGTGGTGCTGGCCGCGGTGCTGGGAGCTTTGATGGCCGTTGACTTTGGCGGGCCGATCAATAAAGCGGCGTATCTGTTTGGCACGGTTGCCCTGGCCGGCGGCCAGGAAGAATTTATGGCTGCCGTTATGGCGGGCGGCATGGTGCCGCCGCTGGGCGTTGCTCTGGCGGGAACCCTGTTCCCGGAGCGTTTTACCACCAAAGAACGCCACACCGCGATGACGGATTACCTGATGGGGCCTGCTTTATCACCGAGGGGGTCGTCCCCTTTGTGCTGCGGGATCCGCTGCATGTCATTCCCGCCTGTATGGTGGGTGCATCCCTGGCGGCGGCGCTGTCCATGCTGTTTAGTTGTGCCGTACCAGCCCCGCACGGCGGCATGTTCTTGCTGCCGCTGAACCCGCATCCGTTCCGGTATCTGCTTGCCTTACTGATGGGCAGTCTGTTGACGGCGGTGACCCTTGCGGCTTTACGCAGAAAATACCCGCCTAAGGATGAGGAACAGCCAACAAATTGACCTGATGATTTAGAAAAAGGCTTTTGGGCGCTGCTCAAGCAATACACGACAGCCGATAGGCAAATAAAAATTTGCACAAAAGCCTGACAGATATGCCCCCTATATAGCCTTCAGTGTTTTATTTCACTGTTCGCTATATAGGGGGCATATCATTCTACTATATGATATCCTTAAAAGATTTAAGCGCCAAATAAGCGCCTAATGCAAAGTGTTTTGCTAAGGTGTATCTGAAAACAAAGAAAATGACGGATATTTCGCAAACACAAGCAGGATATAAGGCAAAGAGCCGCAGGAATCCTTTGTGGATTCCAAGGCTTTTTAACGCATAATCCCGCTGCGTTTGTAGAAATAGGCGATAGTTTCGACTTTTCAGGTACACCCTAACATAAAAAGAAAAGCAACGACAAACATAATGTTTAATCGTTGCTTTTCTTGGTGCGCTGGAAGGGACTCGAACCCCCGGCCTTCTGATTCGTAGTCAGACACTCTATCCAGCTGAGCTACCAGCGCATCTTATTCAGTTCACAGGCGGTTGGCGGAGCGCCTAACCTCAAGTGCTCATTTATTATAGCATACGGCAGCGGAAAGTCAAGGATTTTTTTTGATTTTTCTAAAGAAAACTTATTTTTAACGATAGTGCGACAAACTATTTTGTAACAAGCCGCACATGGGCGTTGCGGTGCAAAAGGGTGCCGGGCAGGGGATCCTGTGCGGTGATGGTACCCTCGGTCAGATTGGAGGGGGTCAGAGTGGGCAGCAGCTCCACAATGGCAAGGCGGCGGCGCGCTTCGGCGACCGACATGCCCAGCAGGGACGGCACCTGGCGGAACGGGTCTGGTACGGCACGGGCAACGGTAAGGGTAATACAGTCCCCGGCTTCCAGTGCGGTGCCGGCGGCAGGAGATTGCAGAATAACGGTATCGGCCTGCAGGGTGGGATCGTTGCGGATATAATCGACGGAAACGGTAAAACCGGCATCCCGCAGGGTCTGGATGGCATCGGAACGGTTCTGGCCTTTCAAATCCGGTACGGTGATGGTGTTTGGCCCTTTGCTGACGGACAGTATGAGTTTTTGCCCCTGTTTGACGGTGCTGCCCGCGGTGGGCTTTTGGGCGATGACGATGCCTTCCGCTTGGGCAGAGTAGCGGGTATCCCACACGATGGAAAGCTGGGCGGCGCTCTGTTCAACCTGGGCCTGCTGCCAGTCCATGCCAGACAAATCGGGAACGATGACTTCCCGCCGGATGGAAAACATGGGGTTGGTGCTTTGGGACAAAATGACAGTGATGGCAATGCCAGCTGCCACAACAGAAAGCAGCGCCAGGCAGGCGAGAACCCGCAGCGGGGTAAGGAAAAGTGAATGGTGAGAAGCAGGCATGGAGGTTACCTCGCTTAATACAGCTTATGAAAGATACATATTGTATAAATGATAATAAAAATACATATGACAAACAAGAACGATCCGGCGGAGAACAGGCAGGACCTTTTACAGATAGGAATCTTGTCTCTTTGGGTTCAGTATAGCACGCGAAACATGGGGCTGCCAAGTGCGAAGAGAAAATCAGACAAAACGCAAATAGGTTTGTTCATCGGGGGTGAGGTGTTTCATTTTGGCGGGGACTATGATATAATAAAAACAAAAATATCTACAAATAAAAGTGTGCAATGTGTCGAAAAAAGGTGTCTTTCTCTTATAGAGTATGTAGGGGTGGATAACGTTTTTCGAAGGTGTATCTGAAAACAAAGAGAATGACGGATATTTCGCAAACACAAGCAGGATTTTGCGTTTGTAGAAACAGACGATATTTTCGACATTTCAGATACACCCTAATAATTCAACGAATGAAAGTCATTCGCTGGGCTGCTCACAGGGTAAATGGTATCGGGCGCACAATGTGCCCCTGCAAAAATTTTTTTGACAGTCTGAAATTGCGGTACTTTCTGTATTTTATATGCAGCGGTTTGTGTTTGCCCTGTTCTGAACAGGGACGGTAAAACCGTTGGCTGGTTGGATGGTACGATTAACATATAAGCAAAGGCAACACCGCACAATTCCCGCCTGACGGCTTAAGCACCGCTCCGGCGGCTGCGGCACGGCATCTGCGTTGCCAAAATGCTCGATAATGTCGGGTTGCGGTACCCGCATCGTGCTTCGAGGGCAAAAGCCCCTCGCACTCTGCGACCGCTGCCCCTGCTTCGGTTCGCTGTTTCCGCCACTGGCGGCGCTCACCTTTGCAGCATCCAGTATTATCTGCGCTTTTGGCTTAGTATCTGCCGCACCTCGCTCGCCGTATCGGCACTTAGAATTATGCGGTATTGCCCAAAGTAAAAATACAAAATAAGGCGGGAACTATATGAAAATTGCAGTTGCGGGTACAGGCTATGTGGGTCTGTCAATTTCGTGCCTGATTGCACAGCACCACACGGTTTGTGCGGTGGATCTGATCAAAAGCAAGGTAGACAGCATCAACAACAGGAAGTCCCCCATTCAGGATGAATACATTGAAAAATACCTGGCGGAAAAGGACCTGGATCTGACCGCCACGCTGGACGGGGAAGCGGCCTACCGCGATGCGGATTTTGTTGTGATTGCGGCGCCGACCAATTATGACAGCAAGACCCAGCACTTTGATACCTCTGCGGTGGAATCTGTCATCGACCTGGTCATGAAGGTGAACCCCAATGCGGTTATGGTAATCAAATCTACCATTCCGGTTGGCTACACGGAGCAGATCCGCAAGAAAACCGGCAGCAAGAACATTATGTTCAGCCCGGAGTTTTTGCGGGAAAGCAAAGCGCTGTATGACAACCTGTACCCTTCCCGCATTATTGTGGGCACCGACCCCAACGACCCGCACCTGGTAGAAGCCGCCCATACATTTGCCGGGCTTTTGCAGGAGGGTGCCATCAAGCAGGATGTGGATACCCTGTACATGGGCTTTACCGAAGCCGAGGCGGTCAAGCTGTTTGCCAATACCTATCTGGCGCTGCGCGTGGCCTATTTTAACGAACTGGATACTTATGCCGAAAGCAAGGGCCTGAACACCAGAGATATCATTGATGGCGTTTGCCTGGATCCGCGCATTGGCAGCCATTACAACAACCCCAGCTTTGGTTACGGTGGCTACTGCTTGCCCAAAGATACGAAGCAGCTGCTGGCCAATTATGCCGATGTACCGGAAAATCTGATCGGTGCAATCGTGGAAAGCAACCGCACCCGCAAGGATTTTATTGCGGACCGTGTGCTGCGCATGGCCGGGTACTATGATTACGGTGAGGAGTGCGACTATAATGCCGCACAGGAAAAGCCGGTGACCATCGGGGTATACCGCCTGACGATGAAGAGCAACAGCGATAACTTCCGCCAGAGCTCCATCCAGGGCGTGATGAAGCGCGTAAAGGCAAAGGGGGCAACGGTGATCATCTATGAGCCGACGCTGAACGATGGGGAAACGTTCTTTGGCAGCAAAGTGGTGAACGACCTGGAACAGTTCAAGGCAATGTCCCAGGCAATCATTGCCAACCGGTACGACAGCGTGCTGGACGATGTGAAAGAAAAGGTATACACCCGCGACATTTTCCGCCGGGACTAAAAAGCAATAAACAAGACATGGGGCATTGCAAAGCGCATGCCCCATATTTTAACGAGGAAGCAAAATGATAGGGTTGGGAACGATCATCAACGTGGATGCAGAAAAAACGCGGCAGTATTATCAGGCCATGGGGCCGGGGGAACTTTGCAGCTGCAATGACTGCAAAAATTATTGTGCACGGGTCAAAGCAGCCTACCCGGCGGTAGCGGAATATCTGGCGGGGCTTGGCGTGGAGATTGAAAAGCCGCTGGAAACATCCCCACTGGAACCCGGTGCGGACGGAATGATGGAATACCGCGCCTGCCAATATGTTGTGCTGGGCAGCTGCGAGGAAAACTACCGCCATACAGTTGGCGGGGTGGAAGTGTGCAAGGCAAGGTTTTACCCTGAAACGGGTGTGAAAGAGGAACATTTTGTGCTGGAACTTTCGCCAATCCGGCTGAAAGGGTGGCAGGAATAGGAGAGCTGGGGCTGCGAACCGCTGAGTTATAAATGGCAGAAAGAACAGGAGGAGCAGGCAATGAATATCACGGTATATCTTGGCGCAAAAGAGGGCAATGACCCGGCGCTGAAACGGGCAGTGCAGGAACTGGGGCAATGGATTGGCCAAAGCGGGAACGCGCTGGTGTATGGCGGCTCCAAAACCGGGCTGATGGGCGAAATTGCCAAAAGCGTTCTGGATGCGGGCGGAACCGTGACCGGCGTGGAGACCACCCTGTTTATGCAGGATGACCTGCAATATGACGGTCTGACGGAGTTGATCGTGACGGAAACCATCACCGAGCGCAAGACCGAGATGATCAGGCGGGGCGATGCGTTTATTGCGTTCCCCGGTGGAACGGGTACGCTGGAGGAGATCGCCGAAGTCATGTCCAAGGTATCGCTCAAGCAGCTGGAGGCTCCCTGCATTTTGTACAACCTGAATGGCTATTATAACGGTCTGAAAACCCTGCTGGATCATATGATCGAAACCGGGCTTTCGACAAAAGAGCGGCAGGAAGGAATCTGGTTTGCGGAGAACCTGGAGCAGATCAAGCAGATTCTGAAAGCATAAAAACGCCGAAATATCACCGTACGCCGCACAGCACTTGACAATACCGCTGCGGCGGGGTAATATATTGATACCAAATGCAGTGCGGGGGAGTTCCGCGGGCAGACGTTCTTTCCAGAGAGCCGGGGCAGCTGAAAACCGGCAGGGCGTGCCCGGCGGTTTGTCGCCCCCAAGCAGGGCAGGCGAACCGCCGTGTGCGCAGTAATCTGCTTCGTTTCGCCCCCGTTACCGGGCGGTCAAGTGGCTTACCTTTATATAAAACATATATAAAACGGCAGGCAATTTGGGTGGTACCGCGGTACTGAACATGTTTTGGAACATCGTCAGGCCGTCCCATGTTTACAACATCATGGGGCGGCCTGATTTTTTATTTCCGTCCCGCACATCAAGGAGGGCCATCATGGCAAAAGAACTCGCCAAGCAGTATGATCCCAAAGGCACAGAGGATCGAATTTACCAGGAATGGTGCGATAAGGGCTATTTCCACACCCAGATCGACCGCAGCAAAAAGCCGTTCACCATCGTAATGCCGCCGCCGAATGTTACCGGCCAGCTGCACATGGGCCACGCCATGGACGAAACCTGGCAGGATATCCTGACCCGCTACAAGCGTATGCAGGGCTATGCCGCTTTGTGGGTGCCGGGCACCGACCATGCTTCCATTGCCACCGAAGCCAAGGTGGTTGCCGCCATGCGCGAGGAGGGCCTGACCAAAGAAATGTTGGGCCGCGATGGCTTTTTGGAGCGCGCCTGGGCATGGAAAAACACTTATGGCAGCCGCATTGTCAGCCAGCTGAAAAAGCTGGGCTGCTCCTGCGACTGGCAGCGTGAGCGCTTTACCATGGACGAGGGCTGCTCCGACGCCGTGAAAGAAGTGTTTGTGCGCCTGTATGATAAGGGCCTGATCTACCGCGGCAACCGCATGGTGAACTGGTGCCCCCACTGCAACACTTCCATCTCTGACGCCGAAGTGGAATACGAGGAGAAGGACGGCAGTTTCTGGCACCTGCTGTACCCGGTCAAGGAGACCGGTGAGATGCTGGAACTGGCCACCACCCGCCCCGAAACCATGCTGGGCGATACCGCCGTTGCCATCAACGGCGAGGACCCGCGCTATACCCACTTGCACGGCTGCCATGTCATTCTGCCGCTGCTGAACAAAGAGATTCCCATCGTGTGCGATGAGCACGCCGATATGGAAAAAGGCACCGGCGTTGTGAAGATCACCCCCGCCCATGACCCCAACGACTTTGAGGTCGGCAAGCGCCATGACCTGCCCATCATCCGCGTGCTGACCTATGACGGCCACATGACCGGCGCTGATGATAAGGCTGCCGCCGATGCCCTGAAAGCCAGTGGCCATGCTTCCGCTGATGAGCCGGACGTGCTGGACTGCGGCAAGTATGCCGGCATGACCGCCGCCGAAGCCCGCAAGGCCATTGTGGCAGACCTGCAGGAAGCCGGCTACCTGAAAGAGATCGAGCCGCTGAAGCATGAGGTCGGCACCTGCTACCGCTGCCATACCGTGATTGAACCCATGGTGTCTAAGCAGTGGTTCGTCAAGATGGAACCCCTGGCCAAGCCCGCCATTGAGAGCGTGGAAAAGGGCGAGATCAAGTTTGTGCCGGACCGCTTTACCAAGAACTACCTGAACTGGATGCGCGGCAGCCGCGATTGGTGCATCAGCCGCCAGCTGTGGTGGGGCCACCAGATCCCGGCATGGTACTGCGCTGACTGCGGTGCAGCCACCGTTGCCAAGTCTGCCCCCGCAGCCTGCCCGCACTGCGGCAGCACCAACCTGACCCAGGACCCCGATACCCTGGATACCTGGTTCAGCTCTGCTTTGTGGCCGTTCAGCACTCTGGGCTGGCCGAATGAGAACGCCGAGGATTACAACTACTTCTACCCCACCAACACGTTGGTGACCGGTTATGATATCATCGGCTTCTGGGTTTCCCGCATGATCTTCTCCGGCCTGGCCTACACCGGCAAGGCACCGTTTGACACCGTGCTGATCCACGGCATTGTGCGAGACAGCCAGGGCCGCAAGATGTCCAAATCTCTGGGCAACGGCATTGACCCGCTGAAAGTTATTGACGAGTACGGCGCCGATGCCCTGCGCATGATGCTGATGGTGGGTTCTACCGCCGGCAACGATATGCGCTACAGCGATGAGAAAGTGACAGCAAGCCGCAACTTTGCCAACAAGCTGTGGAATGCTTCCCGCTTTGTGCAGATGAACCTGCCGGAGGACTTTGAGCCGGGCATGCCCGCCGAAGAACTGCTGGATATGAGCGATAAGTGGGTGCTTTCCGAACTGGCACGCACCGCCGCCGAAGTGACCGCCAACCTGGATAAGTACGAGCTGGGCCTGGCTGCCGAAAAGGTGGAAAACTTTATCTGGGATATCTACTGCGACTGGTATATCGAAATCTGCAAGTCCCGCCTGAACGGCGAGGACGCCCAGCAGGCAGACACCGCCCGCAAGGTGCTGGTGTGGGTGCTGGATAAGGCGCTCAAGCTGCTGCATCCCTTTATGCCGTTCATCACCGAGGAGATTTACCAGGCATTGCCCGGCAGCGCCGAGACCATCATGACCCAGGAATGGCCGGACGTCGGCAAGATGACCGCCTGGCCGCAGGAATGTGCCGACTTTGAGGTGCTGATGGACTACATCAAGGCAGTGCGCACCATCCGCAATGATATGAACGTGCACCCGGCCAAAAAGACCAGCATGACCATCGAGACTGCCAACCCGGCAGCCTTCCAGAAAGGCGGCGCTTACCTGGCACGCTTTGCCTTTGCAACGGATGTTGCCCTGACCGAAAAGTACACCGGCACCACCGATGGCGTTGTGACCGTTGTTACCCCGGCCGCCCGCGGCTTTATCCCCATGATGGAGCTGATCGACCGCGAAAAGGAACTCAAGCGCCTGCATAAGGAGCTGGAAAAGGCCGAGAAAGAAGCCAATATGTTCCGCAACCAGCTGAACAACCCCAAGTTCGTGGAGCGCGCCCCCGAAAAGCTGGTCAACGAAACCCGCACCAAGCTCGCCGCCAGCGAAGATAAAATCGCCAACATCAACCAGTCTATCCAGGCATTGGGCTGATAAGCGATAGCGCCGTTCACATTATAATAAGGGCAACACCGCACAATTCCCGCCTAGCGGCTTAAGCACCGCTTCGGCGGCTGCGGCACGGCATCTGCGTTGCCAAAA
>NZ_PSQF01000055.1:0-19013 GCF_003324125.1 Subdoligranulum sp. APC924/74
CATCCAGTATTATCTGCGCTTTTGGCTTAGCAGCTGCCGCACCTCGCTCGCCGTATCGGCACTTAGAATTATGCGGTATTACCCTATAAATAGTTGAAAATCCCGCCGGGAGCTGCGCATATGGCTCCCGGCGGGATTTTGCTTGATTTGCTTGCATAATTTGCGCCAACGCCTTATAATGAGTAATATCTATGATGGGAGGGGTGCGCATGGCGCAAATTACGCCGGAACAAACAACAAAAGCCATACACCCGGTATTGGGAATTATGGGGGGCCTTGGCCCGGCGGCGAGCTGCTACCTGTACCAGATGATCACCGACCATACCCCCGCCCAGAAAGATCAGGACCACATTGATATCGTCATCTCCTCGCGCGCGTCCACCCCGGACCGCACAGCCTTTATTGTGGGCAAAAGCAAGGATGACCCCTTTGATGTGATGGAGCAGGACGGCATCAGCCTGGTGCGCTACGGTGCTACCGTGCTGGCCATTGCCTGCAACACCGCGCATTATTTTTATGACCGCCTGGCCGCGGCCCTGCCGGTACCGGTACTGAACATGCCGCGCCTGACCGCGGCGGATGCCAAGGCGGCCGGGTGCCATAAGCTGGGTATTCTGGCAACGGACGGCACCCTGCTGGCGGAAACGTATCAGATCGCCTGCCGGGATATCGGCCTGGAATGGGCCGCCCCTGGCGAACAGGCCCAAAAGGGCATCATGTCCATCATCTATGATGAGATCAAGCAGGGCAAGCGCGTAGACATGCAGCTGTTTAACGCAGCGGTGGATGACCTGCACGCCCAGGGGTGCGATATGGCGGTGCTTGGCTGCACGGAACTGAGCCTTGTGAAGCGGGACGAACACCTGGGACCGTTTTTCATCGACAGCACCGAGGTTCTTTGCAAGCACGCCATGCGCGCCTGCGGCGTGGAGCCGGTGGGATTTGAGGATTGAGTTAGGAGTTAGGAAGTAGGAGTTAGGAGTTTTTGCGGTAGGAAAAACGGCTCGGCTCCGGCCTAAGAGCTGCCTGCGGTGTCAGCCTTACCTCAAATTACGAATTCCGCATTTCTGATTGCTAATTGCGCATTATCGTTTTTATTCCGGGAAGGAGTTATTATAAATATGGAAAACAAAAAGTTTTACATCACAACACCCATCTATTACCCCAGCGATAAGCTGCACATTGGCCACAGCTATACCACCGTGGCCTGTGATGCACTGGCACGCTACAAGCGGATGCAGGGCTATGACGTCATGTTCCTGACGGGCACCGACGAGCACGGCCAGAAGATCCAGGATAAGGCCGCCGCCAAGGGTGTAACGCCGAAGGAATACGTGGATGCCATTGTGGCTACCGTCAAGGACCTGTGGAAGACCATGGACGTCAGCTATGACCGCTTTATCCGTACCACCGATGACTATCATGTCAAGAGTGTGCAGAAGATCTTTACCAAGCTGCATGACCAGGGTGATATCTACAAGAGCACCTATAAGGGCATGTACTGCAAGCCGTGCGAAAGCTTCTGGACTGAAGCCCAGCTGAAAGACGGCAAGTGCCCCGACTGCGGCGGCCCTGTCTATGAGGCAGAGGAGGAAGCCTACTTCTTCAAGACCAGCAAATACGCTGACCGCCTGCTGAAATATTATGACGAGCACCCGGATTTCATCCAGCCCGCTACCCGCAAAAACGAGATGATCGCCTTCATCAAGCAGGGCCTGCAGGATACCTGTGTATCCCGTACCAGCGTTTCCTGGGGCATCCAGGTTCCGTTTGACCCCAAGCACACCATCTATGTGTGGATCGATGCACTTTCCAACTACATCACCGCACTGGGCTATGATAACGATACCTACCACGACTTTGATAAGTACTGGCCCGCTGACATCCACATGGTCGGCAAAGAGATTCTGCGTTTCCACACCATCATCTGGCCTGCCATGCTGATGGCTCTGGATCTGCCCCTGCCCACCAAGGTGTTTGGCCATGGCTGGCTGCTGCTGAACGGCGGCAAAATGTCCAAGTCCAAGGGCAACGTGGTAGACCCCGTCAAGCTGTGCGACCGTTACGGCGTGGACGCTGTGCGTTACTTCCTGTTACGCGAAGTTCCGTTCGGCAACGATGGTGCTTTCACCAATGAAGCCCTGATCAACCGCATCAATACCGACCTGGCCAACGACCTGGGCAACCTGCTGTCCCGTTCGGTCGCTATGTGCGAAAAGTACTTTGGCGGTGCTGTGAGCGCCAACGGCCAGGCCGATGCCCTGGACGATGAGCTGAAAAGCCTGACTGCCGCCCTGCCCGGCAAGGTGGATGCCGCCATGGATGCTCTGGATGTACCCACTGCACTGATCGCTATTTTTGAGGTTGTGCAGCGCGCCAACAAGTATATTGACGAGACTGCCCCCTGGGTGCTGGCCAAGAGCGAGGAAACCAAGCCCCGCCTGGAAGCTGTTCTTTACAACCTGTGCGATGCCCTGCGCACCGTTACCGTGCTGATGCAGGCTTACCTGCCCAACACCGCACCCAAGATGGCCGAGCAGCTGGGTTTGAGCGACCTGAGCTATGCCGACCTGGCAAACCATCCGGCCGAATACCATGTGCACAAGGGCGAAGCCCTCTTCCCGCGCATTGACGTGAAGAAGGAAATCGAGTATCTGGAAGCCGAGGACGCCAAGCAGAAGGCTGCTGCCGAAGCCGCCGCTGCCCCCAAGGCCGAGGAAAAGAAAGAGGAAGCCGTTGCTGAAATCACCGACCATGAGCCGGAGATCAGCTTTGACGACTTCTGCAAGGTGGAGCTGCGCGTGGCCGAAGTGCGCGCCTGCGAAAACATGAAAGAAAGCAAGAAGCTGCTGCACCTGACCGTGTTTGACGGCGAGCGCGAGCGCTGCATCCTGTCCGGCATTGCCAAGTGGTATAAGCCGGAAGATCTGATCGGCAAAAAGATCGCCATTGTGGCCAACCTGGCCCCCCGCCCGATGATGAAGGGCAAGTATACCAGCGAGGGCATGATCGTTGCCGCTGACACCGCTGACGGCGGCTGCGAGATCGCTTTCTACAGTGATAACGTGCCCACCGGAACGAGAGTACACTGAGGAAGGTAGGAGTTAGGAAGTAGGAGTTAGGAATTTTTGGGGCGCAAAGGCCGTTTTGAATTAGGGCAACACCGCACAATTCCCGCCTTGCGGCTTAAGCACCGCTCCGGCGGCTGCGGCACGGCATCTGCGTTGCTGATTCCTAATTAACTCCCGCTTCCCCCAAAAATTATGACAAAATCTTCCTCTCCCTCTCGTTTGGATGCCTTTTTTGGCAACCCGGCGGCTGCGGTGGGCATGGCGGTGGTGTGCAATGTGCTGTGGGGGTCGGCGTTTCCGTTTATCAAAATGGGGTACCGGCTGTTTGCTATTGACGCCACCGATACCGCTTCCATCATGTGCTTTGCCGGTGTCCGCTTTATGCTCAGCGCGCTGCTGGTGTATGCCGGGGGCGCGGCGCTGCGGCGCGGGCCGCTGCCCATGCCAAAGGGCAAAAATCTGCTTTCCTGCTGCGGGCTGGGCCTGTGGCAGACTGCTGCACAGTATACCTTTTATTATTCCGCCGTTGCCCTGCTGACCGGGGCTATGGGCGGCATTCTGAACAGCACCCAGAGCTTTATGGGGGTTATCCTGGCACACTTTTTGTACGGCAAAGCCGACCGTATGACGCCGCGCAAAGCGATTGGCTGTGCGCTGGGGTTCAGCGGTGTGCTGGTGGCAACTCTTGGCAACCACGGCAGCGGCAGCCCGGCGGGCGTTGCCTATATGCTGATCGCTTCGGTGATTTTTGCACTGGCCGGGCCGTGGAACAAAGCCGTGACCCAAAAGGTGGATTCGTTCACTGTCTCCTGCCTGAACCTTGGGGTCGGCGGTGCGGCGCTGCTGGTCATCGGCCTTGTTCTGGGCGGCAGCCTGCACCCGCAAAGCTTTGGCGCTGTGCCGGTGCTGCTTTTCCTGGCATTTATCTCCGGTGCCGGTTATGTGATCTGGGCACTGCTGATGAAAAACAACCCTGTTTCCCGCATTGCCGTGTTCGGCCTGATCATTCCGATCATGAACGTTCTGCTCTCCGCCATCCTGAACGGCGAGCCCCTGTTCGAATGGCAATACCTCGCCGCCCTTGTGCTGGTGTGCGGGGGAATCTATTTGGTTAATAGGCCGGCAGCAGGGAAGAAAAAGGAAAATTAGGAATTAGAAATTAGTAATGAGAAATTAAGAACAATGTTTGGCAATTTCTAATTGCGAATTCCTCATTCAACGTAAGGGCAAAGCTATGACCAACATCTTCGATACCCACGCGCATTATTCGTCCCGGCAGTTTGATGCGGACCGGGATGCGGTGATGCGGGCGCTGGGGGAAGGCGGCGTGGTGGGCGTGCTGGAATGTGCAACGCATTCCGGCGATGCCGCTGCGGTGCTGGAACTGGCCCACAAATATCCTTTTGTACATGCCGCGCTGGGCATCCACCCCGAAAGCCTTGGCGAGGAGGACGCCGCCACTGTGGCCACTTACCACGGGGACTGGCGGGCCGAGCTTGCCGCCATGCGCCCCCTGTTTGATGACCCCGCTGTGATCGCGGTGGGGGAAATCGGGCTGGACCACCATTGGCCGCTGCCAGCGCAGGAACAGTACGACCTGTTTGAAGCGCAGCTGCAGCTGGCGCAGGAGCTGGACCTGCCGGTCTCGGTGCATGACCGCGAAGCCCACGCCGAAATGTATGAGCTGCTGCGCCAGTACCGCCCCCGCGGGGTGCTGCACTGTTACAGCGGCAGCGCTGAGGACGCCGCCTGGCTGACGGCGCAGGGCATGGCCCTTGGATTTGGCGGCGCTGTGACTTATAAAGGAGCCAAGCGCGCGGCCAAGGTGCTGGCCATGGTGCCGCACGAACTGGCTGTGCTGGAAACCGACTGCCCCTATATGTCCCCCGAACCGGTGCGCGGCACCCGCAACGACAGCCGGAACATTGCCCATGTGGCAGCCAAGATCGGCGAGATCTGGCAGATGGATGCCCAGAGCGTCCTGGATTTGACCGCTGAAAATGCAAAACGCATCTTCAATCAATAAGGCAGCGCTGCACCAAGCTGTGCAGCCTTTGCCGCAAACAATTTATCTGGAGGAATCACCATGAAAGCACGCATTCCCAAACACCGCGAATTTATCATCGACTTCCCGAAAGAGGTTTCTCAGGAAAAGGCAGACGAAGGCTGGGAGAAGCTGACCGCCCTGCTGGAAGATTACAAGAAGGCCCATAACGGCCAGAGCGTTTACTCCCCGACCTTCATCGAGGACCTGGAGCCCGCCGTGAAGGAACTGCAGGCAGAGTACGGCTTTACCTACACCGTTGAAACTGCAAAATAATTGCTGAACCCGCTGCGGTCCTTGCTGAATGTGAGGATCGCATTTTTGTTATAGAATTTATGGCAGGAAATCGTATTCTTCCTTATGGTTTCTACACAATTCAGCCGTAAACTGAATGTGTAGCAAACATAAGGAGGATGATGAGATGCTGCAAACAACACACAAAGGTCTGTCCGGCACGGCGCTCAAAACCATTGCGCTGGTACTGATGCTGATGGATCATATCCACTACTTTTTTGAGTTTACCGGATGCATCCCGGAATGGTTCAGCATGCTGGCGCGCCTGTCGGCACCGCTGTTTTTGTTCTGCACGGTGGAAGGCTTTGCCCATACGCATGACCGCAAGCGGTATTTCTTCCGTATCTGGTGCATCGGTGCGGGCATGGCGGCGGTGCAATTTTTCATGATCTATGCCAAGGCGTTCCGCCGCGGGGATGGCTTTTACCCGCAGAACGCGATCTTCCAGGATTTTGTTCTGCTCTGTGTGATCTGGCAGGGCATCGACTGGGTGCGCGCCAAAAAGTATGGGAAGGGCATTGCCGCTATCGCGGCAGTGGTCGGCTGGCCGTTCCTGTTTGTTGCAGTGCTGGGAATGTTCCCGCAGCTTATGCAGAGGCCGATTGTCAGCGCCGTGCTGGCGTTTGTCATTACCAGCCCAGTGCCCATGTGGACCAGCATCACGGACGGTGGTTGGAGCTACCTGGTTGGCGGCGTGTTGCTGTATCTGCTGCGGAACCACCGCAAAGCACAGGTAGCTGTGTGGGCGCTGTACAGCTTTTTGTGGGATTTTGTGCTGGTGTACCTGCAGCTGCGCGGTCAGCCGGGGTTTGAACTTTCCCAGATGTTTACCACCTATTACGAATGGTTTGGCGTGGCCGCCGCGGTGCTGATGCTGGCTTACAACGGCACGCGCGGCAGCGGGCATAAACAGCTGTTTTATTGGTTCTACCCGGCCCATGTCTACCTGCTGTATGGGGTGTCCTGCCTGGTGTATCGCCTGATTGCATAAAAAGGAGGAAGATGTTATGGCGCATATTCTTGCGGTTGATGATGACCCGGATCTTTGCACACTGCTGAAAACGGCACTGGAACGGGACGGCCACGCGGTAGAAATCCGCACATCCGGCGTGACCGTGACGGAAAGCCTGTGCCGCTGGGCGGACTGCATCCTGCTGGATGTGATGATGCCCGGCGAGGATGGCTTTGCCACCTGCCGCCGCATCCGCGCCATAACGCAGGCACCGATTTTATTTTTGACTGCCCGCACCGATGAACAGTCGGTTCTGACCGGCCTTGGCATTGGGGCGGACGATTACCTGACCAAGCCGTTCCGCGTGGCGGAGCTGCGCGCCCGCGTGGCCGCCCACCTGCGGCGGCAGAACCGCGCCCCCGCCAGCCGCATGGTGCGCGGCGGAATCGGGTTCGACCTGGCGGCCAAAACCGCGATGGTGGGGGAGCAACCGCTGCCATTCACCCGGTCGGAATACGCAATCAGCGAGTATCTGGCCCTGCACGCGGGGCAGACGTTCAGCAAAGAACAGATATATGAAGCTGTTTTTGGCTATGATGGCACAGCGGACGATACGGCAGTGACCCAGCACATTAAAAATATCCGCGCCAAACTGCGCACAGCGGGCGTTGCCGCGCCGGAAACCGTACTGAAAACAATATGGGGAGTGGGCTACCAATGGAAAAGCGAAACCTGACCTCGCTGCGCAATGTGCTGGTGCGCTACCTTGTGGTGTGCGGCGGTGGAAGCCTTGTGATCCTGCTGGTGTGGTGGGGGCTGTTTATGTCGCTTATACGCAATGGGTTTTTGCTGCCTGCCGTTACCGGGGCGCAGGTGTGCAGCGAAGCACGGGATTATGCCGCAACCGCCACCGTTGAAACCTTTGACCCCAACGCCATTGACTCGCTGTGCCGCTATGCCATATTACAGGCCGGGACAGCGCATGTGCTGCAAACCAACATGACAGCCGGCCAGCTGAAAAAAGCGAGGAACATATTAGCGGGCGGCAGGCAGTGGGTGATGGCATCATACCAATACGTGGTGGATATGGCGGATGGCGCACGCTGCATTTTGCAGTATGATTATTCGCCGCCCTATGCGGACCCGGCACTGCGGGAAGTCCTGCCGGATTTCCAGACCATGTATATTCTGCTGCTGATTTTGCTGGAGGTGATATGGCTGGCGCTGTGTACCCACTGCACGGTGAAGGTGCTGACGGGGGAGACCCGCAAGCTGACCAAAGCTTCCGCAGCAATCGCCGCCCAGCGCCCGGAAGAAATCGAGGTTTCCGGCGCTAAGGTGAGGGAGTTCGCCGAAACGTTGCGGGCTATGCAGACAATGGGCAGCCAACTGACAGCCAGCCTGCAAAGCCAGTGGAAGCTGGAACAGCAGCGCGCCGAGCAGACCGCCGCCCTGGCCCATGACCTGAAAACCCCGCTGGCGATCATAACCGGCAACGCCGACCTGCTGGCGGAGGATGAGAACCTGACCGAAGCCCAGAAAGCCCAGATTGCCGCCATGCAGCGCGCCGCGGAAAAAGCGGACCGCTACCTGCAAACCCTGCGCACCGTCAACACCGCCGAAACCAGCCCGCAGGAGCCGATGCAGCGGGTGCAGGTGCAGGAAATTCTGACACGGTGCGCTAATGATGCCAAATTGTTGTGCGATAATAAAAATATACAATTTGTACTAAACAACGCAATGGAAAACGCCCGAACCATCCCCGCACAAAGGCAGGCACTGGGCCGGGCACTGGATAATATTTTAGAAAACGCCGTTCGCTTTACCCCCGCTGGCGGAACCATCACGCTGGATGCTGTGGAAGAGGGACAGGAAATTGTTTTCACTGTAACGGATACCGGGCCGGGGTTCAGCCCGGAAGCCCTGCAGAAAGCGGGCCGGGAACTCTTCACCACCGATGCCGCCCGCGGCCAGCACTGGGGCCTTGGCCTTGCTGCCGCCCGCCGCACCGCCCAAACCCATAACGGCACCCTAACCGTAAGCAACGGGGAGAACGGGGGAGGAAAAGTGGAATTGAGAGTTAGGAGGTAGGAGTGAGGAGTTTTTTGGGTCGCAGATACCGTTAAAGGTCGGCCAAAATATATAAATTAAAATGTAGGGAACGTTCTTGACCGTTCCGTTGCCTTGGCAAACATCCCATGTGAGGAGATGATTTTGAGGTTCCGGAACGGTCAAGACCGTTCCCTACAGATATTTTAGGCAATACCGCATAATTCTAAGTGCCGATACGGCGAGCGAGGTGCGGCAGATGCTAAGCCAAAAGCGCAGATAATACTGGATGCTGCAAAGGTGAGCGCCGCCAGTGGCGGAAACAGCGAACCGAAGCAGGGGCAGCGGTCGCAGAGTGCGAGGGGCTTTTGCCCCCGAAGCACGATGCGGGTACCGCAACCCGACATTATCGAGCATTTTGGCAACGCAGATGCCGTGCCGCAGCTGCCGGAGCGGTGCTTAAGCTGTAAGGCGGGAATTGTGCGGTGTTGCCTTTATAATGTTAATTGCAAAACCTAAAACCGCCGCAATAACTCCTCCCTCCTCCCTCCTAACTTATTTTCTCGTCTCGGTCCAGTACTCTCCCATGCTTGCTCCCGGCTGGCCGGTGCATTCATTGGAGAGATAATGGGTCAGGGCATCGTCGGCGGGGGTCCAGGCGCGTGCGGTGGGTTCATCGGGGTATTCCACTTCGGCATACATAAAATGGCTGGGCAGCCCGGCGTCCACATCGTTCACTTCCAGCTTCAGGCCGTTCTTCAGGGCATAGGTGCGGCGCTCCTTGGCAATCAGCGGTTTGCCGATCAGGCGTTCCAGCTTTTCAAACAGCTCCGGCGTGATCTCGGTTTCTATCTCTTCCCGCATCAGGCCGGTTTTGTCCGGTGCGCCCTTAAAGCAGAGCACCAGCGCGGTGCGGCCGCCCTGCAATGCTTCGCGCCGGATGCGCACTGTGGGGCGCACGCTGATGTACCCTTGGTCCATGCGGTAAGTTTCCAGCAGGGGAAGCCCCTGGGGCCAGCCCTGCACCATCCATTTGCGTTCAATTTCCATGATGTTCACCTTGCTCTTTCCTGA
The DNA here is from genome assembly GCF_003324125.1 of Subdoligranulum sp. APC924/74. Classification (NCBI taxonomy): domain Bacteria; kingdom Bacillati; phylum Bacillota; class Clostridia; order Eubacteriales; family Oscillospiraceae; genus Subdoligranulum; species Subdoligranulum sp. APC924/74. The sequence continues at coordinate 9,485 of NZ_PSQF01000055.1, forward strand.
TTTCTACCCGGAATGTCGTGCCATCCTGCCCGGATTCCGCCCGGATAGCGGCGTGGTGTGCCTGGCAGATGCTTTGTGCAATCGCCAGCCCCAGCCCGGTTCCGCTGCCGTTCTGGGCATAATCCAGCCCATCTGTTCCGGTATATACCACATCGGCCAGGCGGGGTTCGTCCGCTACAATCAGGATATTCACCGGCAAATCTCCTTCGGCTTTCTTCAATTTATAGATACAGTATACCACAATCAGCTGAAAATAGGCTGAAAAAATGCGGCAGGTTTTGCGCCTGCCGCATTTTTGCCGCAAAATCTGCGAAATTCCGCAGCGGTTTTACTCTTCTTCCAGGATCTCTGCGGCAACCTCTGCACGGTCGCGGCGGGTATCCATGGCGGTCTTTTCAATCATGCGGTGGGCTTCCGCTTCGCTCATGCCCTTGTGCTCAATCAGATAGCACTTGGCACGGTCCACCAGCCGGATCTGGGCAATCTTATCCCGCAGTTTGTCGTTTTCCTGCCGCAGATAATCCAGGCGGCGGCAGCAGGCGGCGGCCATCTGAACGGCCTGGCGGAACTGCACCCCGGTAAAGGGCTTTGCCAACACCAACACACCGTGCTGCTGCAATTTATCGGAAATCTGGTCTGCGGTGCCCGCCTTGGCAAGCAGAATGACACCGGCGTTTGATTTTTCTACCGCATAGGTCGAAAGTTCGTGGCCAAACTCGTCCGGCAGGGGGGTGTTGATGATCACGACCTCGAAATCAATATCCCCCATGCGGCGGCGGGCTTCGCCGCCGCTGGCCACAATGGTGGGGCGCAGGTAACCCAGCTCCGCTACATGCTTTGCCAGGTATTCATTTGCGTTGTTCCCCGCAGAGGCAATCAAAGCTGAAGGCACAAACACATCACCGCCCATCTGTTAAATTACAAAATCTGCCCTGCTTTGGGAAACATCAAATCTTCAAAAAGCAGTTTTCACGCTCCCATGCCTGGGGGTCGGGGGCACTTTCGTAACCATGGCACAACTGGGTCTGGTATTCAAAGTATTTGTTCATCAGCGGCACAGGCAGCTCTTTGGCGATAAAGTCACTCTGTGCGGCAATGGTGATGGCTTCGCGCAGACTTTCGGGCAGGCTTTCCAGCCCTTCGGCGGCGCTCTTGTGGAACAGATTGCGGTTGACCGGAGCGGGCAGCGGCATCTTTTTTTCAATGCCGTCGAGCCCGGCGGCCAGGATCAGGCCAATGACCAGATATGGGTTGCAGGAGGGATCGGGGCTGCGCAGCTCCAGGCGGCAGAATTCGCCGGTGGCGGAAGGCAGGCGCACCAGCTGGCTGCGGTTCTGGCGGCTCCAGCTCACATACTTGGGGGCTTCGCAGCTGCCAAACCGTGTGTAAGAGTTGGGAATCGGGTTACAGAAGCAGGTCAGCTCCCGTGCGTGGGCAAGGATACCGGCAATAAAATGTCCGGCCTCGCTGTCGGGGGCAATGTCGCCCTGGAACAGGTTTTTGCCATCCCGGTGGATGGAAACATTCACATGCATGCCGCTGCCGGCCTGGTCCTGCATGGGCTTGGGCATAAAGCTGGCAAACAGGCCGTTGCGGTCCGCAATAGCTTTGACGGTGCTTTTGAAGGTGTTCAGGTTATCGGCCGATTTGAGCGCGGTGGAATACATAAAGTCCACTTCGTTCTGGCCAAAGCCGCTTTCGTGGTGGCTGTGCTGGGGGCGCAGGCCCATATCCTCCATGGCAAAGCAGATCTCGCGGCGGATGTTCTCGGCCTTGTCCAGAGGGGCAATGTCAAAGTAGCCGCCGTGATCCATCGGGATGCGGGTGGGGTTGCCGTGCTCGTCGGTCTGGAACAGATAGAACTCACATTCGCAGCCCACATCGCAGCGCAGGCCCATGGCCTTGGCGCGCTTGACCACCGATTGCAGGTACCCGCGGCTGTTGCCGGCAAAGGGGCGGCCATTGGGCAGGGTGATATCGCAGTACATGCGCATTACGCGGCCTTCGGTGGGGCGCCAGGGCAGAATGGTCATTGTGTCCGGGTCCGGCCAAAGCACAAGGTCACTCTCCTCAGTGTTCATAAACCCGGCAATGGAGCTGCCGTCAAAGCAGACACCCTGCTCGAAGGCATAGGGAAGGTCCCCGGCAAAGACAGAGATGTTTTTTTGATTGCCGAAAATATCGCAGAACGCCAGACGTACAAATTTTACGTCATTATCTTCGACATAGTTCAGGATATCCTGTGCAGTATGCTTCATGGTGGAATCCTCCAAATTTAGGCTGCAGATTTGGCAGAGAGGGGGGGGGAGAAGTTAGGAGGTAGGAGTGAGGAGTTGATGCAATTAGGAATTAGCAATTAGAAATTCCGTAGGGGCGCACAGTGTGCGCCCGTTGCCTTTTGGTTAATCCCATTATAGCATATGGAGCAAAGTTCCAGTATGATCGATAGGGCGGGACGAGTGCCGGGAGTTTATTCAGCATGGAACCCAATAAACTCCTAACTCCTAACTTTCAGCTGACTCCTACCTAAACTCGAAAGGCCCACCTCGCGGCGGGCCTTTCGAGCTGGTGTAAGAAATAGGAAAAGGAGAATGGCGTGTTAAAAAGCCGTGCCCGGCATTTTGTGCAAAGCACAAACCCTTGCTGCCGGGGGCTTTTTGGGTCACTGCTTACTCAGTGTAAAACAGCATACGGCTGTAGCACGGCAGCGGCCAGTAATCCTCATCGACAAGCTCTTCAGCAGCGTCAGCGGCGGCGCGCAGGGTATCCATGGCGGGCAGAACCTCATCATGGAAAGCATGAGCCTTAGCGGTCTCATCGTCCAGGGCGCTGACCTTATCGGTCACAGCCTTCAGAGCGTCGGTTGCATCAGACATCTCGTCAGTGTATTTGGAAAGTGCAGTCAACAGCTTTGCTTCGGACTTGGTGGAGATGCCTTCCACAGCAGCGATCTTGGCTGCGGCGGTGCTGGCAACTTCGCCCATATAGCTGGTGGCGGCAGGAATCAGCTGCTTGGATGCGATCTTGAGCATGGTGCGGGCTTCGATGTTGATAATCTTGGAGTAGTGCTCCATCTCAACTTCATAACGGCTCAGCATTTCGGTCTTGGTCAGAACGCCGAACTCTTCCATCAGGGAGATGTTCTTCTCTTCCTTCAGGGCGACCATGGCATCGGGGGTGCACTTGCGGTTGGGCAGGCCACGGCGGGCAGCCTCAGCTTCCCAGGCTTCGGAATAACCGTTGCCGTTGAAGATCACACGGCGGTGGTCGTTCAGGGTCTTCTTGACCCAGGCGGCGGCAGCGCACTCAAAGTCAGCAGCGCCCTCCACATCGGCAACAAACTGCTTCAGCTCTTTGGCAACAGCAGTGTTCAGGATGGTGTTGGCATCGCTCAGGTTCTCAGCGGAACCGGGCATACGGAACTCGAACTTGTTGCCGGTAAAGGCGAACGGAGAAGTACGGTTACGGTCGGTGGTGTCCTTGCTGAACTTGGGCAGAACATCAACGCCAAGGTCCATCTTCATCTTAACAGGGCCGGCATAGGGGCTGTCGGTGCAGACAGCATCGATAACAGCTTCCAGCTCTTCGCCGACAAAGATGGAGATGATGGCCGGGGGTGCTTCGTTAGCGCCCAGGCGGTGGTCATTGCCGGGGGTGGCAACAGAGGTACGCAACAGGTCAGCGTATTCATCGACTGCCTTGATAACGGCGGTCAGGAAGACCATAAACTGCAGGTTTTCCATCGGGGTATCGCCGGGATCCAGCAGGTTTTCGCTCTTGGTGCTGAGGGACCAGTTGTTGTGCTTGCCGGAACCGTTAACGCCCTCGAACGGCTTTTCGTGCTGCAGGCAGACCAGGCCGTGCTTATCGGCAATCTTCTTCATCATTTCCATGGTCAGAAGGTTGTGGTCGATGGCAACGTTGGTGGTATCGTAAATGGGGGCGAGCTCATGCTGGCAGGGGGCAACTTCGTTGTGCTTGGTCTTTGCGGGGATGCCCAGCTTCCACAGCTCGGTGTCCAGATCCTTCATAAAGTCGGAGACAATGGGGCGGATCACACCAAAGTAGTGCTCTTCCAGTTCCTGGCCCTTGGACGGTGCAGAGCCAAACAGGGTGCGGCCGGTCAGAACCAGGTCCAGGCGCTTGTTGTAATCCTCTTTGCGGATCAGGAAGTACTCCTGCTCCGGGCCAACGGTGGTGGCAACGCGCTCAACATCCTTGCCGAACAGGTGCAGTACCTTGCAGGCCTGGTCACTGATGGCCTGCATGGAACGCAGCAGCGGGGTCTTTTTATCCAGTGCTTCGCCGGTGTAAGAGCAGAATGCAGTGGGGATGCACAGCACGTCATCTTTTACAAAAGCATAGCTGGTGGGGTCCCATGCGGTGTAGCCGCGGGCTTCACAGGTGGCGCGCAGGCCGCCGGAAGGGAAGGAGGAAGCATCTGGTTCGCCTTTGATGAGCTCCTTGCCGGAAAACTCCATGATAGCGGTGCCGTCCGGCTGGGGGCTGACAAAACCATCGTGCTTTTCACTGGTGATGCCGGTCAGGGGCTGGAACCAGTGGGTGTAATGGGTAGCGCCCTGTTCAATCGCCCAGCGCTTCATCACGCTGGCCACAACATTGGCTACTTCCAGGTCAAGGGCCTGACCCTTTTCAATGGTTGCCTTCAGGCTCTTGTAGGTCGAGCTGGGCAGACGCTCACGCATTTCGTGCTCGTTGAAGACTTTGCTGCCGTACAGTTCCATAACGGTTGCTGCCATACTTACCGAACTCCTTTTCCTCTGTGGTATCATCACGCAAATAAGTCGGACTTTTTATAAAACAAAAGGCACTGCGAACAGGATTTGTGTTCGCAGCGCCCTTGCTGTCTATGTGCTTATTATACGGGCCAAACGCAAAAAAAGCAACTGGCAGAAATGACAAACCGGATTGGCGTTTGCCTTGATGTTTTAGGAAAAATGCTTGTATTGGGGGATGGAGCCATCCAACCCCCAATGCGGCCTAATAAAATAAACCGGGCCGCCAACCCCGCTTGGGGGCGACAAGCCCGGTATTGCCTTAAACGTGTGCTGCGTTCTTTTGGCTTTTGCGGTACAGCACAACAGTGGCTGCAATGCCCAGCAGGCTGATGCAGTCCGCCGCGCGCCAGAACCACATTCCAGTCCAGCGCACCTGTACGCTGCCCTGCCAGCCGGGAGCCAGGGTAACGGTCAGGTAACCGTTCTTGTGGGTCAGTGCGGCTCCGTCCGCAGCGGTCATATGGTAGCCGGGGTAGTAGAATAGCGGCAGCCGGATGGATGCTTCGGTATCGCCGGTGTTCTGCGCCGCCAGCTGAATGGTCAGGCCGTTTTTGGTATACTCTGTCAACTCTACGCCGTCGTCCGCTTCGGGGGTCAGGCGGCCCCAGACGCTGTCATCGGTGGTGGTGTCCTCGGTGGGCAGGTATTCGCCGCCACCCACCTGACCGGGCAGGTCATCCACCGCGGCAAGGCTCATGTAGGTAACGGCTTCGCTGGTGGTGCATTTGTCATACATCAGGTACCCGGCGGGGATGATGGTCAGCGCCAGCAGGGCGGCGGCCATTGCCTTGGCGGCTTCCGGCCGGACTTTGCGGTACAGCACCACCGTACAGCAGGCGCACACGACCAGCAGCATGGTGGCCGGGGTGAAGAACCGCCAGGCAAACTGCAACTTCCCCAGAGTCTTGCTCAGCGCCTGCAATGGTTCGCAACGGAACAGCGCGTACCAGGGGCAAAGGTCGCTGGCGCACCAGGCGGCCAGCAGGCCAAAGCCCAGTGTCAGGCTGCCAATGCGCGCGGCATCGCGGCTGCTTTTGCGCACGGCGGGGTCCAGCACAGCCAGCAGGAAGAAGAATGCACCCGCGGCCAGTGCCAGGCCCAGCGTCTGCGGCATTTCGCCCGCAATGCCGCTCTGGATGCTCTCCGCCACGCCGCTGCTCTGGCCGAACATCAAAAACATCTGGCCCAGGTAAACGGAGCTGTCGTACAGGTAGGCGGCATCATACTTGCCGCTGATGCGGCACACCCCCTGCACCATGTATTGCAGCAGCGGCACCATAAACCACAGGTTCCACACAATGGCGGCCCCGGCGGCTTTGCACAGAGCGGGCAGCACCGGGCGGGTGAAGGTCTTTTTGAAATACAGCAGGCAGAAGGCGGCGGTAAAGAACACCGCAAGTTCGGTTGTCAGCAGATGGCTCTGCAGCAGGCCGGTAAAACCCAGGGCAAAGGGCAGCCAGCACCAGGGCTCGGCCTTTTTGCCATCGGCAGGGGATTGGCGATAAATCCGCCACAGGCCATACACGACCAGCGGCAGGAACGCCATGGCGGTATATTCGCCCACTGCGGCGCGCACAAACACGTTGGTCAGCCGGTAGAACGAAAGGGTGTACAACGCGGTGCCAAGCAGCGCGGCACAATCGCTGCGGAACATTTTGCGCAGGGCATAAAACGTAATGCCCACGGTGGCCGCTGTGATGGATGCAACGTAAACTTTGTAGCTGGTTTGCAGGCTGAAACCCAGAATGCGCAGCACCGCAGCCGGGTACAGGAACACATCGGAGTACATCAGGCTGAACGGATAGCCTTTTTCGTTGATGATGGCCGGGTCCATGCGCACGGGGAACTGCCCGGCCAGCAGCCCGGCTTTCAGCCCCTCAATGCGGGAAAGGTGGATGGAAAGGTCGTGCCCGTACGTCAGGTAGCCGAGCCCCAGCGGCAGGCAGGCAAACACGCCGATGCCCACCAGCGCCATGGCGATATACCGCCCGCGCAGGGTATGGATGGGAAATTTGACCCGGCGGGTCAGCAACAGGATCACCCAGTCCAGTACGGCGCAGAACACAAGCCCCGTCAGCAGCCGCACATACGCCCACGCGTGGGTGGGTACGATCTGTGCGCCGGTAATGTAGATGACCTGGTTTTTGCCGCAATCCGCGGTAAACTGCAGCTGTGCGGTTTCGCAGCCGTAGGGCATCCACAGGCTGAACACCGTGCGGGTGCGCTCAGCGGGCAGCTCGGCGGCATCGTACTGCGCGGTGGGCATGATCTCATCCAGAAAGCTGACCTCGCCGTCCTCGCCGTCATTCACATAGTTGATGCAAACCTGGTAGCTGCCGCGCGGCAGGTCGATCCAGCGGGTGGTGGCAAACAGGCCGGTAAAGTTTTCCACGCGGGCGCCGCGGTCATCATTGGTACATTCCTCCGCGTAGGGAATGATCAGGTCCGGCGTAATATCAATCACGCCGCCTGTGCGGAAATCCCCCACAAAACGCAGCGCCAACACCATAAATTCCACCAGAACCAGCAGCAGGACCAACCCGTTCTGGCGGCTGAAAATTTTTTTGAGCTTTTGCAAACAAGCACGCTCCCTTCTCAACATGATCTTAAGGCAGCACCGCACAATTCCCGCCTTACGGCTTAAGCACCGCTCCGGCGGCTGCGGCACGGCATCTGCGTTGCCAAAATGCTCGATAAGACATCCAGTATTATCTGCGCTTTTGGCTTAGCATCTGCCGTACCTCGCTCGCCGTATCGGCACTTAGAATTATGCGGTATTGCCTTAAATACTATCTTATTTATTATAGGGGATTGTACGATGGTGCGCAAGAGAATTTGCACCAAACAGGAAAAAAGACTCTTGCTTTTGGAAATAAAAGTGATGTATAATAAAGCGTCCATTTATTTGTGGTAGTTGTGGAGAGGATGGTATATATGGCGACAAAGTACGTTTTTGTTACTGGCGGCGTGGTCTCCGGCTTGGGCAAGGGCATCACAGCAGCCAGCCTGGGCCGTTTGCTGAAAACCCGCGGCCTGAAGGTGGCTTCTCAAAAGCTGGATCCTTATATCAACGTGGATCCCGGCACCATGAGCCCGCTACAGCACGGCGAGGTGTTCGTGACTGATGACGGAACCGAAACCGACCTGGATCTGGGTCATTATGAGCGCTTTATTGATGAAAACCTGAACAAGTACTCGAACCTGACGACGGGCAAGGTCTATTGGAACGTGCTGAACAAGGAACGCCAGGGCGCTTATCTGGGCCAGACGGTGCAGATCATTCCCCACATTACCAACGAAATCAAGAGCTATATCTACAATCTTGCCAAAAGCACCGAAGCCGATGTTGTCATCACCGAAATCGGCGGTACCACCGGTGATATTGAGAGCCAGCCTTTCCTGGAGGCCATCCGCCAGGTTGGCATTGAGCAGGGCATGGAAAACTGCTGCTACATCCATGTGGTTCTGGTGCCCTATATTTCCGGCTCGGACGAATATAAATCCAAGCCCGCCCAGCATTCCTGCAAGGAACTGCAGGGCATGGGCATCGCCCCCAACGTCATCGTGCTGCGTGCCGATGGCCGCGTTGGCAGCGATATCAAGCGCAAGATCAGCATGTTCTGCAATGTGCGCCCTGATTGCGTGATTGAAAACCTGACCATGCCCAGCCTGTACGAGTGCCCGCTGATGCTGGAAGCTGCCGGCCTGACCAACGTTGTTTGCCGTCAGCTGCACTTGGAAACTCCGGCCAGCGACCTGACCGAGTGGAAAGAGCTGATCTCCCGCATTGCCACCCGCAGCAAGACCTGCACCATTGCCCTGGTTGGCAAATATGTCAAGCTGCATGACGCATACCTGAGTGTAATGGAGTCCCTGTATCACGCCGGCTTTGAGAATGAGTCCAAAGTGGAGATCCACTGGGTGGACAGCGAAAACCTGCTGGATCAGGAGCGCTGCGCTGAAGAGCTTTCCGGTGTGGATGGCATCATCCTGCCCGGCGGCTTTGGCGACCGCGGCATTGAGGGCATGATCCAGGCCGCCCGCTATGCACGGGAACAGAACATCCCGTATTTTGGCATCTGCTTGGGTATGCAGATTATGGTTATGGAATATGCCCGCGATGTGCTGGGCTATGCCGATGCCAACTCCAGCGAGTTTACGCCGGACGGCGAGCACAATGTTATTGCTCTGATGCCGGACCAGCAGGGGAACATCCCGAAGGGCGGCACCATGCGCCTGGGCAAGTACCCCTGCATTACCGCCGAGGGCACCAAGCTGCGTGAGTGCTATGGCAAAGAAGAAATTGACGAACGCCACCGCCACCGCTATGAGTTCAACAACGACTACCGTGCAGAGATGCAGAACCACGGCCTTGTGATCTCCGGTACCAGCCCGGATGGCCGCCTGGTGGAAGCTGTTGAGCTGCCCGGCCGTGATTTCCATGTGGGCGTACAGTTCCACCCCGAATTCAAGAGCCGCCCCAACCGCGCACATCCCCTGTTCAAGGGCTTTATCGCTGCTGCGCTCAAGTACCAGCAGGAGCACACCATCACGGACCATCAGCCGATGGCAGATTGATCGGCATCCTGACACCATAAATACCACAAGGCACCGAACCTGTAATTGGCCCGGTGCCTTGTTTTTATGTGTTAAGGCAACACCGCACAATTCCCGCCTTGCGGCTTAAGCACCGCTCCGGCGGCTGCGGCACGGCATCTGCGTTGCCAAAA
>NZ_PSQF01000056.1:0-18769 GCF_003324125.1 Subdoligranulum sp. APC924/74
TTTTGGCAACGCAGATGCCGTGCCGCAGCCGCCGGAGCGGTGCTTAAGCCGTCAGGCGGGAATTGTGCGGTGTTGCCTATATAGACAAAGAAAGTATAGTGGTGTAGAAAAATGCATGGGCACATCACATAAAGAGTAGATAACGTAAAATAATTGAATAACAGCTTTCCTTTGGCCCCATACTGCTTGTAACATCAAGCCGTCAAGGGGCAAGGCACGGCGCAGGGAACTGCGCAGCGTGCAGACAAAAGCATTGCCGGCCACCGGGCGTTTGTTGCCGGGCCGGCTTTTTGCTTTTGCAGCAAAAGGGGGAAACGCTGATGAAAAAACTGCTGCAAAAATTACCATCTGCCGGGGCTAGCCCGCTAAGGATTCGCAAAATTCTGGAATGGGGCTGTGCCTGCGGTCTGCTGCTGACCATTGTACTTACTGCAGCGGCTGTGCGGTATCAAACTGTGTGTGCCCGTGTGTGCGGGGATACGCTGCGGCTGCACATTTTAGCCAACAGCGATACAGTGGAGGATCAGCTGCTGAAATTGCAGGTGCGGGATGCTGTTTTGGAACAGGTGACAGCCGCAACGCAGTATGCCGAAACCAAGCAGCAGGCGGTGCAGACCCTGCGCACAGCCATGCCGGACCTGCAGCGCACAGCCCAACGGACGCTGCGCCATGCGGGCAGCAGCCAACAGGTACAGTGCAGGCTGGAAGAAATCCCGTTTGCAGCCCGCCGCTATTCCGGCTTCTGGCTGCCGGCGGGTACTTACACGGCGCTGCGGATCGAACTGGGCAGCGCCCAGGGGCACAACTGGTTCTGTGTGCTGTACCCGGCGCTCTGCGTGGGCGGCAGCGAAGCCAGGTATGCGGATACGGAAGAAAACGCGCTGGTGTTTGGCGGCTATCAGGTGCGGTTTGCTCTGTTGGATACCGCCCGCAGCGTGTGGCAGAAAATAACGGATTGACAAAATGGCGGCAGGGCGTGCAAGAAGAAGCTCTGCAAAAGAAAGAGGAACACCATGCTGACCTTAATCCTTGGCCCTTCGGGCAGCGGAAAATCGGTGCGCCTGCGGGAAGAACTGCGCCAGCGTGCGCGCAGCCGGCAGCGCAGCATCCTGATTGTGCCGGAGCAGTTTACATCTTCGACCGAAGGTGCGCTTTACCACGCACTGGGGGATGAACTTTCTGCCTATGTGGAGAGCTATTCCTTTACCTCGCTGGCCGAAACCCTGCTGCGCCGCTATGGCGGTGCGGCGGTGCCCACGCTGAGCGAGGCCGGACGCGCCGTGCTGGTGCGCCGCGCTATGGATGAAATGATGGACAAGGTGGTGTATTACAGCCGCCAGCGCCGCAGCGCTGCGTTCTGCCAGAAGGCGGCGGAAACCATCAGCGAGCTGAAAAGCGCGGGCATCCGCCCGGAGACCCTGGCGGATTATGCCAACGCCCCCGGTGCGGACAAAGATAAGCTGGGGGAACTGGCCCTGATTTTTGGAACCTATGAAACCCTGCTGGCCCAAACGGCCATGGACCCCGGCGACCGCGTGGAGCTGGCGGCCAAAAGCCTGGACCAGGCCTTTTTTGCGGGCCGCACGGTGTACATTGATGAATTCGATACATTCAACCACTCCAAGCGCGCCATGCTGGCGGCCATGCTGCCGGTTGCCGATGTGACGGTAAGCCTGTGCTGTGACCAGGCTCCGGACCAGGCGGACGATGACGTGTTCAGCGGTGCGCGGCGGGTGGCCAATACCTTGAAATCCATGGCGGCCAGTGCGGGGGTGCCCTGTAAAGAAATCCGCCTGACCCAGGATATGCGCCACAAAGATGCCCCTGTGCTGGCGGAGCTTGGCCTTTTGCTGGCGGATCCGACCTATACGCCGGAGGCAGAGGTGGACCCCGCCGCCCCGGCTATTACCTATTATAAGGCGGACAGCCGCCAGGCGGAGGCCAAGGCCGTGGCGGCAGCCGTCAAAGCGCGTGCCCGTGCGGGTGTGCCGTATAACAAAATGGCGGTGATCTGCCGCACGGTCGACCAGTACCTGCTGCAGATCCGGTATGAATTCCGGCTGCAAAATATCCCGTTGTTCTGTGATGAACCCACAACGCCGGAAAACACCGCCCCGGCCCGTGCGATCCATGCAGCGCTGGATCTGCTGCGCGGCGGTCTGACCACCACGGCGCTGCTGCGCCTGCTGAAAACCGGCTTGGTGGACCTGGACCGGGACAGCCAGTGCGCACTGGAAAACTATGCCTATACCTGGCCGCTGCATGCGCAGGACTGGCGGGAACCCTTTACCCGCAACCCGGAGGGCTACACCGACCGGATGAGCGAGCAGAGCCAGCAGGACCTGCAGCGCGCCGAGGAAGCCCGCAGCTTTTTGGTGCCGCGGGTACAGAAATTTATGGACCGTGCCCGCAATGCGGATACCGCCACCCTGACGGCGCAAATTTACTACTTTTTGCAAAGCCTGGGGGCGGAGGAGGCCCTGCAGAAGCTGACCGATGCCCTGCGTGCATGCGGGGACCTGCCCAACGCGGACGAAGCCCTGCGGGAATGGAATGTGATCACCGAGCTGCTGGACCAGATGGTGCACCTGCTGCCCGCAGGGGAGCCCATCACCCCAGCTGATTATGATGACCTGTTCACCCTGCTGCTGCGCACCACGGATATGGGGCATATTCCGCAAAGCTTGGACAGCGTGATCTTTACCACCGCTGGCCGCATGCGCCTGCCCGAAACCGAGGCCGTGTTTGTGATGGGGCTGGCGGAAGGGGAGTTTCCCCAGACACCGGGGGATACCGGCCTTTTGAGCCACGCTGACCGCGATACCATGATCGCGCTTGGCGCGGAACTGCCCGACTGCTTTGAAAACCGTGTGATCCGTGAGCAGGTCTGCTTTTATAAGGCACTGACGGTGGCGCAGAAATACCTGTGGCTCAGCTGGCCGGGCGGCGCTGCGGGCCTGCCCGGCACGGCGGCATTGGCCCCGGCGCTGGAATTGCTGCGGGTGCCGCCGGCGGTGGTGCAGCCGGAAGAGCTGGCCGCAACACCCGCCGCTGCGCTTGACCTGCTGGGGGATGTCTGGCAGCAGAACACCCCGCAGCGGGCATCGGTGCAGGCGGCACTGGCAGCCGTGGAGGGCAGCGCGCAGGCCGCACCCGGCTATGCCGCCGTGCAGCGCGCCGCCCAGCGCAAGCCCGCCCGCGTGGAGGATGTCAAGGCGCTGGAAAGTATTCTTGGCCCCAGTGTGCGCATCAGCCCCACGCGGTTTGAACGGTACATCAGCTGTCCGTTTGCCTATTTTATGCAGTATGTGCTGGGGGCGCGCCCGCGCCAGAAAGCCGAACTGGCCCCCAATATCAGCGGTACGCTGACCCACTGGGTGTTGGAGCAGGCCCTGCGCCGGGAGGGCAGTGCCTTTGCCAAATTGACCCAGCCGCAGCTGGAACAGCTGGTGGAAAGCCTGGTGCAGGAATACACCGCCGCCAACCTGCCCGGCGCGGGGGTGCGGATGAACTACCTGCTGGGGCGGATCCAGCGCAACCTGGTGGGGCTGCTGGGGTTCATCCAGCGGGATGTGCGGCAGTCCGGCTTTCAGCCCGTGGCGTTTGAGCTGCGCATTGATGACCGCCCGGACAGCGATGACCCGGATGCCCCACGCGTGGACCCCGTTCAGCTGGACGATGGCAGGGGGCACACGGTGCGTATTGTGGGTACGGTGGATCGTGTGGATACCATGGAACTGGGCGGCAAAACCTACATCCGTGTGGTGGACTATAAGACCGGAACCAAAAAGTTTGACCTGCGGGAAGTGTATTACGGCCTGGACTGCCAGATGCTGCTCTACCTGTTTACCCTGGAACGCAACGGCGGGCATCTGTTCTCGCAGGGCACGGCAGCCGGGGTAGAATACCTGTGGGCGGATCCCGCGCCGGAAAATATCATTCGACCGGAAACAGATGATGCAGAACCTTTGCAGGCGCAGAACTATCCGCTGGAAGGACTGCTGCTGGATGAGCCGAGCATTTACCATGCCATGGATACCAGGGGCACCGGTGCCTTTGTGCCCCTCAGCTTCAGCGCCAAAACCGGGGAGCCAACGGCACAGTCGGCCAAAGCGCGGCTGGCGGACCGGGAAAAGTTCAACCGCATCCGGGACCACCTGGATGGAATGCTGACCGATATGGCCAAGAACCTGTACAGCGGTGAAATCGACGCAGCCCCGCTGGTGCCCAATGCAGGCAAAAGCCCCTGCCTTTGGTGTGAGTACCGCACCGTCTGCCGTCATGCGGACGGCGAAGGGGAGCGCACACCGCTTAAACCGGACGACCCGTTTGGCGCAGAGTAAACCGGCGGGGCAGCTGGAAAGTCAAGGCAACACCGCATAATTCCCGCCTTGCGGCTTAAGCACCGCTCCGGCAGCTGCGGCACGGCATCTGCGTTGCCAAAATGCTCGATAATGTCGGGTTGCGGTACCCGCATCGTGCTTCGGGGGCAAAAGCCCCTCGCACTCTGCGACCGCTGCCCCTGCTTCGGTTCGCTGTTTCCGCCACTGGCGGCGCTCACCTTTGCAGCATCCAGTATTATCTGCGCTTTTTACTTAGCAGCTGCCGCACCTCGCTCGCCGTATCGGCACTTAGAATTATGCGGTATTGCCTTTGCTTTCAGATATACCTTAAAATGCAAAAACGCCGGATAAGGAGACAACAATGGCGGAAGCGAAAATTCAATTTACCCCGGCGCAGGCCGCGGCCATTCAGGCCCGCGGCGGCAGCCTGTTGGTTTCGGCTGCGGCCGGCTCCGGCAAAACGCGGGTGCTGGTGGAACGTGTGGCGGGGCTGATCACCGACCCGGACCACCCGGTGGATGCAGATTCTCTGTTGATCATGACATTTACCAATGCGGCAGCGGCCAAGCTGCGGGCGGATATTACCAAGCGCCTGGCAGCAGAGATTCGCCAGCATCCACAGGATGTGCGCCTGCGCCGCCAGCAGATGCGGCTGCAGCGGGCATCCATCGGCACAGTGGATGCGTTCTGCCTGCATTTTGTGCAGCAGAACTTTTCGGCTCTGGATGTTCCGCCGGATTTTACCATTGCGGATGACGCTACCCTGGTGCGCCTGCAGCAGGAAACCCTTTCCACCGTGCTGGAACAGGCATATACCGATCCTGACTTCTGTGCCTTTGCGGACCTGTATGACCGCGGCCGGACGGATGATACCACAGGCCGGGCGGTGCAGGAACTGTATCACTTTACCCAGGCGCTGCCACACCCGGCGCAGGCGCTGCAGCGCTTTGTTGAAATGTGGCAGAGCGATGCCCCACCGGAAAAGACCCAGTGGGGGCAGGCCGTTCTGCGGGAAACCTCTGCGCGGATCAAGGGCGTATTGCGCCTTTTGCGCACGGCGCAAAAAATTGCAGCGAAGGACCCGGCGGCGGATAAAGCCCTGACAGCCGTACTGATGGATGACGAAGACCGCATGCTGCTGGTGCTGGATCGGCTCGATCACGGCGCGTGGGACACCGTTCCGGAAGCACTGGATAACGCAGATAACTGGCGCAGAGCCGGGCGGGTGCCCGGTGGGATCGCATCCAACATAGCGGCAATGTCGGCCAATATGCTGCGGGACCGCGCCAAAAAACAGATAGCGACCCTGAGAACGGACTTTTTGCTCTGCCCGGCAGCTGACTATCAGGCAGACCGCCGCCGCGCCGCCCCGCTTGTGGCTGCGCTGGTCCGCGCAGTGGAGCAGTACCGCCGCACACTGCTGGAAGCTAAACTGGCAGAAAAAGTGCTGGACTATGCAGACCTGGAGCACATGACGCTGGAACTGCTGCTGACACCGGAGCACGAGCGCACCAGCCTGTGCCGCACCGTCAGCGCGCGGTACTCTGCTGTGCTGGTGGACGAATACCAGGATACCAACGCGCTGCAGGATGCCATCTACTTTGCCCTTGCCGCGCCGGATGCTTCTAACCTGTTTTTTGTGGGGGATATCAAGCAGAGCAT
The DNA here is from genome assembly GCF_003324125.1 of Subdoligranulum sp. APC924/74. NCBI lineage: Bacteria > Bacillati > Bacillota > Clostridia > Eubacteriales > Oscillospiraceae > Subdoligranulum > Subdoligranulum sp. APC924/74. Next base: position 6,006 of record NZ_PSQF01000056.1, read on the forward strand.
TTACCGTTTCCGCCAGGCGGACCCCTCCGTCTTTGTGGGCAAGCAGACGGCGTGGCAGCCCTACCCGGCTGATGCCCCGGTACCTTACCCGGAACCGGCCACCATTGCGCTGGATGCCAACTTCCGCAGTGCGCCGGATGTAATCCGGGGGATCAACTACTTTTTTGAAACGTTTTTCTCCCGGCGGCTCGGCGGCATTGATTACGGCGATGGCCAGCGCCTTGTGGTGGGCAGAAAAGACGAAACCTACCCCGGCCTGTGCGAGCTGGATGTGATCCGCGAAGCCGATACCGCGGCAGATGCCCGCACCATTGCTGCACGCATTGCCCAGATGATGGCGGATGGTTACCCCGTGCGGGACGCCGAACCCGGCAAAACCCGCCCCTGCCAGTATGACGATTTCTGTATTCTGCTGCGCGGCCGTTCGGACTTTGCGCTGTATGAAGCTGCCCTGACCGCGCTGGATATCCCGGTTTATGCCGATGTGGCGGCTGACCTGCTGGACGCCCCTCATGTGCGCCCCTTTGCCGCACTGCTGCGTGTGCTGGATAACCCGGCACAGGATGTGGAGCTTTCCTCTGTGCTGCTCAGCCCGCTGTACCCTTACACGCCGGATGATCTGGTGCAGCTGCGCGCGGCTGTGCGCGGCGGCAGCCTGTATGCGGCGGTGCTGCACGGCAGCGACCCGCGCTTTGCACCGTTTTTGCAGGATATGGAGGTTTACCGCGAGCTGGCCCGTACCCTGACGGTGGGGCAGCTGATCGAAGAGCTGTTTGCCCGCACGGGTTACCTGGCGGCGGTCGGCGCCATGCCGGACGGTGCCCGCTGCCGGGATGACCTGCTGGCATTTGCCGCGTGGGCAGCGAACGCCGGGGCGCGCGGTCTTTCGGCCCTGGTGCGCGCAATGGATGCCGCCAAGGCGGGCAGCGGGGTGCAGGCACCTTCCATCGGCCAAAGCCGCCCCGGCTGCGTGACCATTATGACGGTCCACCGCTCCAAAGGGCTGGAATTCCCGGTGGTGTTTGTGGCCAACACCTCCCACAAGTTCAACCAGAGCGATGCCATCTATCCGGTGCTGTATCATAAGGAGCTGGGCATTGGCCTGATGCTGCGCGCGGGCAGCAGTGCCAGCCGCTACAAAACGCTGCCTTATACCGCCGTGGCGCAGACGATCAAACGTGAAACACTCAGCGAGGAAATGCGCATTTTATATGTGGCGCTGACCCGTGCGCAGGATGCGCTGATCATTACGGTACCGCTGAAAAGACCGGAAAGTGAATTGAAAAATCCGGCCATGTTTGCCAGCGCCGAGGCAACGGATGCCGAAGCCATGCTGGGGGCACAGAACTGGGCGCTCTGGCTGCTGACGGCAGCTATGCTGCACCCGGCCAGCGAGGAACTGTGGAAATACAGCGAACTGCTGCCCCATCATATCCCAACGGAAGCGCCGCTGAACATCCGCCTGCTGGACCCGCCCCCCGCGGTGCAGGCAGCGGAGCCGGAAGCCCCGGCCCTGCCGGACGATGCCCTGACCGAACGCCTGCTGGAAGCGTTTACATGGCAAAGCCCCAACAAAGCGCTGGAAACCATCCCGGTTAAAGTCAGTGTCAGCGCCGTGACCCACACCAAACAGGAACTGACCCTGCGCCGCCCGGCCTTTTTGCAAAAGTCCGGCATGACCGGGGCGGAACGCGGCACGGCCATCCATACGTTTTTGCAGAGCGTCCCCTTTGGCCCGCAGCCGCCAGAGCTGGAAGCCGAAGTGCAGCGCCAGCTGGACCTGCACCTGCTGGACCCGGAGCTGGCCAAAGTGCTGGATCTGGAACAGGTACGCCCGTTTTTTGCCAGTGGGGTATGGCAGCGCATTGCCGCTGCCCGCCAGGTCCTGCGGGAAGAACCGTTCATTACCGCGCTGCCGGCCGGAGAAGTCGTCCCCGAAGCGGCGGGACAGGGGAGAGCGGCCAAGGCCCCGGTGCTGGTGCAGGGCATTGCCGATGTGGTGCTGGTGTTTGACGACCACGCCGAAATTCTGGACTATAAAACCGATAAAAGCCGCAATGCCACCTATTATATTGAGAGCTATGCCGCGCAGCTGCGGCTGTACCGCCGTGCGTTTGCCCTGCGTTTGCCGGTGCCGGTAACAAAGCTGACCATCTACTCGTTCGCCATGCAGGATGAGATCGATATCCCGCTGGAATAGGCGATAAACTTTTGGGCAGATAACGTGATTTTTTTCTGCCTGCCCCCCTTGACGCACGGGGGTTGGTATGCTATTATAGTAGTACCTCTTTTGCGGGTCTATTTTTTTGTGCCCATTTTTAGGCACAGGGCCCGCGGGCGCAAAGGGCGGCAACCCTTTGCACAACGAGGGAGGCCTTTGGGCGCAGCGCAAAGCATCAAGCTTTAACTTCGGTGCTGCACCCGTATAAACCGTTAATTGGAGGTGCCGAACGAATGACTGTCAAGATCACCCTGGCCTGCACCGAGTGCAAGCAGCGTAACTACAACAAGGAAAAGAACAAGAAGAACAATCCGGATCGTCTTGAGATGAAGAAGTATTGCCGTTTCTGCAAGAAGCATACTGTTCACCGCGAAACAAAGTAAGTTTGAAGGAGCTTTTAAGATGGCTGATAACAAAGCGGTAAACCAGACCGCCGCCAAGCCGGAAGAAGCTAAAGCCGACAAAAAGGCTAAGGCAAACGACGGCAAAAAGAAGGTTCCCTTCACTGCCAAGGTCAAGAACTTTTTTGGCCGTATCACCAAGTATTTCCGTGATACCAAAAGCGAGCTGAAAAAGGTTGTGTGGCCCAGCAAAGAAGACACCCGCAACAATACCATTACCGTTATTGTGGTTGTGGTAATCGCGGCTGTTGTGCTGGTGCTGCTGGACATGGCGTTTGGCGGTATCATTCACCTGCTGATCGGCGCGTGAACCGGCTTTTGAGCGGAGGCAACTATGGCTGAACAAGCATATTGGTATGTTGTGCATACCTATTCCGGCTATGAAAACAAAGTCGCAACGGATCTGATGACCATGGTGGAAAACCGCCGCATTCAGGATCTTATCTGCGATGTCAAGGTCCCCACCGAGACCGTGATGGAGGATCAGTTTGATAAAACCGGCAATAAGATCGGCGAAAAAGAAGTTCAGCGCAAGATCTACCCCGGCTATGTCTTTGTCAAAATGGTCATGAACGATAATACCTGGTACATTGTCCGCAACACCCGCGGCTGCACCGGTTTTGTCGGCCCGGCTTCCAAGCCGGAACCCCTCTCGGAGGAGGAAGTCGCCAAACTCGGCGTTGATAACGGCGTTGCCGCGCCCGAAGTCGATTATGCCGTGGGCGACAATGTCGAGATCACTTCCGGCACAATGGAAGGTTCCATCGGTACGGTGGAAGAGATCAATCTCGACGAACGCAAGGTCCGCATCAAGATCAACATGTTTGGCCGCGAAATCCCGGCAGAACTTGGTCTGCACGAAGTCAAACTTCTGTAAGCGGAACTTAGCGCAAATCGCCTGGCAACAGGCAAGTAATTCCGGTAGAAACTGCGCATGAGCAGTTTTTATAGAGCGTGCGAGGGTCGCATGCTCGTGGGAGGCCTGCACCGCGGGCCGCAACTCACCACAAATTTTGGAGGTGCAATTTATCATGGCACAGAAAATCACTGGCTACATTAAGCTGCAAATTCCCGCCGGCAAGGCAACTCCGGCTCCCCCTGTTGGTCCTGCTCTGGGCCAGAAGGGCGTTAACATCATGGCGTTCACCAAGGAGTTCAACGAACGTACCAAGGGCCAGATCGGCATGATCATCCCCGTTGTCATCACTGTTTACGCTGACCGTTCCTTCAGCTTCATCACCAAGACCCCGCCGGCTCCGGTCCTGATCAAGAAGGCCGCTGGCATCGACACCGCCTCTGGCGTGCCCAACAAGAACAAGGTTGGCTCCATCACTCTGGCTCAGGCCGAAGAGATCGCCAAGACCAAAATGCCTGACCTGAACGCTGCTTCTCTGGAAGCTGCCGTCAGCATGATCAAGGGCACCTGCCGCAGCATGGGCGTCACCGTCGAGGGCTGATCAAGCTCTTTTGCGTGGGAGGATAAATCCGATAACTACCACAATGGAGGAATAAAGTAATGAATCACGGTAAACATTATGTCGACAGCGCTAAGCTGATCGACCGTACCAAGACCTACGAGCCCCAGGAAGCCCTGGAGCTGTGCTGCAAGACCGCTAAGGCCAAGTTCGACGAGACCGTTGAGCTGCATGTCCGCCTTGGCGTTGACAGCCGCCATGCTGATCAGCAGGTCCGCGGCGCTGTTGTTCTGCCCAACGGCACTGGCAAAAACGTTCGCGTTGTTGCTATCTGCAAGGGCGACGCTGCTAAGGCTGCTGAGGCTGCCGGTGCTCAGGAAGTTGGCGATGATGATCTGATCGCCAAGATCCAGGGCGGCTACCTGGACTTCGATGTTCTGGTTACTACCCCGGATATGATGGGCCGCGTTGGCCGCTTGGGTAAGATCCTCGGACCTCGTGGTCTGATGCCGAACCCGAAGGCTGGCACCGTTACCCCCGACGTTGGCAAGGCTGTTACCGATGCCAAAGCCGGTAAGATCGAGTACCGCCTGGACAAGCAGAACATCATCCATGTTCCCGTTGGCAAGGCTTCTTTTGGCGCTGAAAAGCTGATGGCCAACCTGGACACCGTCCTGGAAGCCATTGCTAAGGCTAAGCCGGCTGCTGCCAAGGGCCAGTACTTCAAGAGCGCAACCATCGCCACCACCATGGGCCCCGGCGTTCGCGTTGCCACCAACAAGTATGGTGTATAAGAGAATTTTCTCTTAAAAAATGCTTGACAAACGCACATTCCCGTGCTATTATAATTAAGCTGTTTTTAAGACAGCAGGCGCCCTTTGGGGCCTAACGGGTTTGACCCACCTGCCGAGAAACGTGCGTTTTGAATTTGCTTCAAAGCCATTTTCCCGGCAACGGGAAAGTGGCTTTTTCTTTTGATAGAGCCGCTTGCCTGTATATCTTACAAGCGGAATGAGGTGAAAACAAATGCCCAGTGCAAAGATTCTGGAAGCCAAGAAGGCTTATGTTGCAGAACTGAACACCAAGATCGCTGGTTCTCTGGCTGGCGTTGTCGTTGCTTACAACGGCATCAGCGTTGCTGATGATACCAAGATGCGTAAGGAACTGCGTGAAGCTGGCGTTGAGTACATGGTTGTCAAAAACACCATGCTGCGCCGTGCTGTTGCTGGCACCCAGTACGAAGCTATTGCTGAGTACTTCAAGGGTGATACCGCAATTGCTCTGTCTGCTGAGGACCCGGCTGCTGCTGCCCGCATCCTGTGCAAGGTTGCTGACGCAGACAAGTCCAAGCGCTTCACTGTTAAGGGTGGCTTCTGCGACGGCCAGGTGCTGGATGCCGCTGGCGTCAAGAGCCTGTCCACCATGCCCAACCGCGAAGGCCTGCTCTCTATGCTGGCTGGCTCCCTCAACGGGATCATCGGCGGTCTGGCTGTTGCGATCCAGGGGATCGTCGACAAGCAGGAAGAAACCCCCGCTGCCTGATTTATCTTGCAGCATGAGGAAAGCGGCGTAAACCTCAACAAAACCGCCGCACACAAACAATTATAAAAATTATGGAGGTAACTACCATGGCTTCTGAAAAGATCACTGCCATTGTCGAGTCTGTCAAGACTATGACCGTTCTCGAGCTGAAAGAGCTCGTTGATACCATTTGCGAAGAGTTCGGCGTTTCCGCTGTTGCTGCTGCCGCTCCGGCTGCTGCTGGCGCTGCTGCTCCTGCTGAGGAAGAGAAGACCGAGTTCGATGTCATCCTGGCTGATGTCGGCGCTAACAAGATGCAGGTCATCAAGGCTGTTAAGGAGCTGACCGGCGCTTCTCTGATGGAAGCTAAGAAGCTCGTTGAGACTGCCAACGCTAAGCTGAAGGAGCAGGCTTCCAAGGCTGACGCTGAGGAAATGAAGAAGAAGCTGGAAGAAGTCGGCGCTAAGGTTGAGCTGAAGTAATTCTTCTTACTTGAATCTTTTCCAAACCGCCCCGTGGTGTAAACCGCGGGGCGGTTTTTGTATGTCAGCCACCTGGATCCCCTTTGCGCGAAATACACAAATCACGGTTTCATTTTTGTACAAAAACGAGAATTTGACAGTGTGATTTTACAAATGTTCAAGATATATCCATTTCTTTCTGACACAAAAATCCTTATAATAATAATGATATAAATAAAGTGCTCTCTGCGCCCGGTTCCATATAAAAATAGGGCAGGAGAGTGCCGATAAAATTATTGGGTGTTAAGTACGGGAAAGGCACAGCCACACACCGTGCACCGGCAAAACATGCACGATGCTGTTGGTTTTGTGCTTTTGGTACTGTGGTTAATCAGGTAAGGAGTGTGTATATGGAGGAGCAAAAGCCAAAAGGCAGCGGTATGGAAAAAATCGCTACCTTTATTGTGGATAAGCGCAACCTGTTCTTTCTACTTTATGCATTTGCGTTAATTTTCAGTATTGTAGCAACCGGCTGGGTCAAGGTGGAAAATGATATTACTACCTACCTGCCGGAGGATACCGAAACCCGCCAGGGCCTGACCGTGATGAATGATAACTTTGTTACATACGGCACAGCCCGCGTGATGGTTTCCAATGTTACATATGAAACCGCCGAGAATATCTGCAGTGACCTGGAAAGCATTGATGGCGTTACCAGCGTGGATTTTGATGATACCACGGACCACTACAAATCCGCTTCGGCGCTGTTCAGCGTAACGTTTGACGGTACCACAACGGACGATATCAGCATCCATGCGCTGCATACCATCCGGGATATGCTGGCCGGGTACGATACCTATATTGATACCGAAGTCGGCGTGGATACCTCCGCAGACCTGCAAAGCGAGATGAGCGTCATTCTGGTACTGGCGGCCATCGTCATCGTGCTGGTGCTTACCCTTACGTCCCGTTCCTATGCCGAGGTTCCGGTTCTGATTATGACCTTTGGCGCGGCGGCTTTGCTGAATATGGGCACCAACTTCCTGTGTGGCACCATTTCCTTTATCTCCAACTCCGTTACCGTTATTCTGCAGCTGGCACTGGCCATTGACTACGCCATCATCCTGTGCCACCGCTTCTCGGATGAGCACGAAACCAAGGATACGCGGGAGGCCTGTATCGCGGCATTGTCCAAGGCAATCCCCGAAATCAGCTCTTCCTCTCTGACCACCATTTCCGGCTTGGGGGCTTTGGCGTTCATGCACTTTGGCATTGGCCGCGATATGGCAACCGTGCTGATCAAGGCTATTCTGTTCAGCTTGCTGTCGGTGTTTACCTTGATGCCCGGCCTGCTGATGGTGTTCAGCAAAAAGATCGATGCAACCCGCCATAAAAACCTGATCCCCAAGATCACCTTCCTGGGCAAGTTTGATGTCGCCACCCGGTTTATTGTCCCGCCGATTTTTGCCGTTGTGGTTGTAGTCACCGCAGTGCTGGCCAACAAGTGCCCCTACTGCTACAGCTATACAGACCTGGTCACCGCCAAGCAGAGTGAAAGCCAGATTGCCCACCAGAAAATCAAGAACACTTTTGGTGTCAACAACATGGTGGCGGTGATCGTACCGACAGGGGATTATGATTCCGAACGCCAGCTGCTCAAGGACCTGGATTCCTGCGCGGAAGTAAAATCCACCCAGGGCCTGGCCAACATTGACGCTATGGATGGCTACAAACTGGCCGATGCCCTGACCCCGCGCCAGATGTCGGAACTGGCCGGGCTGGATTACGAGGTGGCCGAAGCCCTGTACGCCGCCTATGCCGTGGACCAGAACGAATACGGCAAGTTGATCAGCGGCCTTGGCGATTATAAAGTACCGCTGTTTGATATGTTCATGTTCCTGCAGCGGGAGATGAAAGACGGCAACATTACGCTGGACGGTGACATTCAGGAAACGCTGGATGACCTGTTTGAACAGCTGAACAAGGCACAGCTGCAGCTGCAAAGCGATAAATACAGCCGCCTGGTTGTCTACCTGAACCTGCCGGAAGAAAGTGACGAGACCATGGACTTTCTGGATACGATGCACGCCTTGATTGCTAAGTATTACAGCAGCGATACCTACATTGTCGGTAACTCCACCAACGTCAAAGACCTGTCCAGCTCCTTTGGCGAGGATAATATGCTGATCAGTGTGCTGTCCGCTTTGTTTGTTGTCATTATCCTGCTGTTCACCTTCAAATCGGCCGGTCTGCCGGTGCTGCTCATCGTTGTCATTCAGGGCAGTATCTGGATCAACTTCTCGGTGCCGACCATCCAACATGAGTCGCTGTACTTCCTGGGTTACCTGATTGTCAACTCCATCCAGATGGGTGCAAACATTGACTATGCTATCGTTATTTCCAGCCATTACACTGACCTGAAAAAAGAAATGCGGCCTAAAGAGGCAATGATCGCCGCATTGAACGAAGCGTTCCCTACCATCTTTACATCCGGCACCATTCTGGCGGTGGCCGGTGCGCTGATCGGCGTTATGACCACCAATCCGGTCATCGCTGCCATCGGCACCTGCCTGGGCCGCGGCACGGTCATTTCCATTGTGTTGGTTATGGCGGTTCTGCCCCAGATCCTGCTCATCGGCGATACCATTGTGGAGCGCACCAGCTTTGATGTAAAAGTTCCTGTGGATCTGTCCCGCGTCAACCGCACGGCCAGCGGCAACATGCGCGTCAGCGGCCGGGTGCGCGGCTATGTGAACGGTGTGATCGATGCCGAGATCAAGGGTACGTTGAACGGTACGTTGAATGCCTCTGTTACCAGCGGCACAACGATAGAACCAACAAAGCCTGATTTTTATCTGCCGGAAAGCAAGGAACAAGCGGCGGCTGAATGGGCAGAACATTATACGGAAGGGGAGGAAGTCTGATGGAACGCAATACAGCAAAACGCACGCTGGAAAAACTCCTCTCTGTGTGTATCTGCCTGTGTATGCTGGGGGCCATGCTGCCCGCCCAGGTGTTTGCCGAGGAAGCCGACACCGCCCAGACCGAAACCGTGCAGGATACGGCCCCAAAAGATACGGTTCACCTTTCCAGTGCGGATGACCTGATCCAGCTGGCCAAGAACTGCCGCCTGGACAGTTGGAGCCAGAACCGCACCGTTGTGCTGGAAGCCGATATTGACCTTTCCAGCGTTGACTTTAATGGTATCCCCAGCTTTGGCGGCACATGGGAAGGCCAGAACCACGCCATTACCGGCCTTTCCCTCAGCCAGGACGGCAGCGTGCAGGGCTTATTCCGCTATGTGCAGCAGGGGGCCCTGGTGCGCGATATGACGGTAAAGGGCCGCATCAAGCCGGGCGGCACCCGCGCCAGCGTGGGCGGCATTGCGGGCAGCAACGCCGGTACGATTGAAAATTGCGCGTTTGACGGCGTGGTATCCGGCACCAGCCAGATTGGCGGCATTGCCGGTGTCAATACGGTCAAGGGCAGCATCAACGGCTGCACGGTAAGCGGCACAGTGTATGGCAGCCACTTTGTGGGCGGCGTTGTGGGCCAGAATGACGGCGTGGCTACCAACTGCACCAATGCGGCCAGCGTGAATACCACCGTGAGCCAGAACGAAGTCAAGCTGAATGACCTGACCCTGGACAATGTGCTGAAAACCGAAAAGGCCAACGATGTGACCGATGCAGGCGGCATTGCGGGCAACAATGCCGGTGTGCTGCGCGCCTGCATCAACCGCGGAACCATTGGCTACAGCCACATTGGCTATAATGTCGGCGGTATTGCCGGCAGCCAGACCGGCTATGTGGAAGGCTGCGTGAACTATGGCACCGTCAACGCCCGCAAGGAGGGCGGCGGCATTGTGGGCCAGATGGAACCCTCCAGCGTGCTGCAATATAACCAGGATACCTTGCAGGAATTGCAGGGCGAACTGGATACCCTTTCTGCCCTGATGAACAAGGCCACCAACGATGCCTCGGCTTCTTCCAGTGAGCTGACCAGCCAGCTGAATGATCTGACCGGCCGGGTGGACAGCGCGCGCGAAGCCGTGGATACCCTGATCGATAAGACGGTCAACGGGTTTGATATCGGCACCCAGACCATCAACATTACCGACCTGACCAAACTGACCGGGCAGGGTACGATCAATGGCAGCGGCAACGGCAGCGCCAACGGGTCCGGCAATGGCAACATCAACGGCACCATTGAGCTGGTGCCCACCCCGGAGCCGACCGAAGAACCGGAGGAAACCCCGGAACCCACCGAAACGCCGGCTGTGACGCAAGCGCCGGCCGTGACGGAAGCCCCCACCGCGCCCCCTGACCCGGATCCGACTGCGGCGCCTGCTCCGGAGCCGGACCAGCCTGACGACCAGCCCGCAGAGCAGAGCGAGGACGACCGCGAGGGCGAAGCACATGGCCGCCCCCGCCGCAATGAACCCACTTTTGATGTGGATCTCGATTTTGGCGGGGAAGGCGGTGGTGACGCTGGCGGCGATGCGACCATCGACCATGGCGGCGAAGGCCAGATCGACAGCAACATTGACCTGACGGTGCCCAGTATTACGCTGAGCGACCGCGATTCCATCACCGCAGCACGCAGCAGCCTGAACGGCAGCCTGGCTTCCATCATTGACGGTGTCAGCAGCCTGAACACCAACACCGGCAGCCACACCCAGGCTTTGATCCGGGATGTGCAGGCCATCAGCAGCCAGCTGAACAAAATTGGCGATACGCTGGCTGGTGCTGCAGACCAGAGCGAGGACGACAACAACCTGTTTGAAGATGTTTCAGACAGCGATACCGATGGCGATACCGAAGGTAAAGTGTTCAACTGCATAAACCTTGGCGAGGTAAACGCCGATATCAATGCAGGCGGCATTACCGGCGCCATGGCCCGTGAAAACGACCTGGACCCCGAAGATGATACCAAAACCAGCGGCAGCAGCTCACTGAATGTGACCTACAAGACCCGCATCGTGGTGCGGGACTGCATCAATAAGGGGGCTGTCAATGTCAAGAAAAAAGGCGGCGGTGGCATCGTTGGCAGCATGGATATGGGCTCGGTGCTGCAAAGCTATAACTTTGGCAATCTGGAATCGGACGATGCGGATTATGTTGGAGGTATTGCCGGGCAGAGCAAGTCCATCATCCGCCGCAGCGCAGCCAAGTGCCGCCTGAGCGGTGATAACTATGTCGGCGGCATTGCGGGCAGCGGCTTTACCATTACCGGCAGCCGCAGCTTTGTGCTGGCGGATGGCGACGAGTATGTCGGCGCGATTGCCGGCGGGCTGGAAAGCAGCAATTCCATCACCAACCTGAACAGCGCACTTCAGGATTCCGAGTCCGAGCAGAGCGGCAACTATTTTGTCAGCGAAACGCTGGGCGGCATTGACGGCGTAAGTTATGCAGGTCAGGCGGAACCGCTTTCGTTCCAGGAATTCTGTGACCTGACGGCACAGGATGGCATGCCGGATGAATTCCGCAATGTTACCCTGAATTTTGTTGCCAACCAGGTTACGGTGGAAGCTATTACGGTGGAGTACGGTGCGGCCTTTGATATGGCCAATGCGCCGGAGCTGCCTGTCAAGGGCGGCTATACGGCAGAATGGTCGGACTTTGACCATGACCATGTTGTGTTTGACCAGACGATTGAAGCAGTATACACCCCGCTGGATTCCGTGGTGCAGAGCGGCGATACCCGCAACGGCCTGCCCATCCTGTTGGCAGAGGGCGCTTTTGGCACGGCGGAAGTAACGCTGACCCCGTCCAGCGAAAGCCCCGGCGCGGTGGGAACGCTGCTGGAATGCTGGGAAATCACCCTGCCGGAGGACCACTCCGACAGCCATGTGCTGCATTATCTGGCACCTTCGGACAATACTGTGGTATACCTGCGCGATGCTGACGGCAGCTGGCGCAAGGTGGATACCACCGAGGACGGCAGCTATCTGGTGTTTACCGCCATGACGGACGAAACGACCCTTGCCGCAGTAGAAAAGCCCGGCATTCCGCTGCCAATTCTGATCGGCGGTGCCGTGGCAGCGGTGCTGCTGGTTATCCTGTCCATTCTGGGCCACAAACACCGCAAAAAGCGCCTGACCAAAAAAGCAGAACAGGAACGCAAACGAGCCGAAGAAACCGAAAACGGCTGGTTCTACTAAAAAATAAAAAACGCAGAACTTTCAACGTTCTGCAAAAATAAAGTTGAAACATCCCCCGCAGGTGCAGCAATCGCTGACTTGCGGGGGATGTTTTGCGCTTTTAGTTTACAGTTTGCGGATGAACAGGAAAGTTAAAAATATAAGGCAATACCGCATAATTCTAAGTGCCGATACGGCGAGCGAGGTGCGGCAGATGCCAAGCCAAAAGCGCAGATAATACTGGATGTCTTATCGAGCATTTTGGCAACGCAGATGCCGTACCGCAGCTGCCGGAGCGGTGCTTAAGCCGCAAGGCGGGAATTGTGCGGTGTTGCCTTAAATGTCTTGGTAAGGGCGAACATCGTTCGCCCACGGCTGTTTGCTGTGTGTACGACTTGTTAAAATATGTGACGTCTTTGCGTTGGCATTGATATGCCGCCAGGTTGGCGGGCATACAATGTGCGCCCCGGTGGTCACTATGGAATAAAACACATTAAAAATGCGGTGCAAACAACCGGATTTTCTTAGGCAATACCGCATAATTCTAAGTGCCGATACGGCGAGCGAGGTGCGGCAGCTGCTAAGCCAAAAGCGCAGATAATA
>NZ_PSQF01000057.1:0-18705 GCF_003324125.1 Subdoligranulum sp. APC924/74
GCTTCGGTTCGCTGTTTCCGCCACTGGCGGCGCTCACCTTTGCAGCATCCAGTATTATCTGCGCTTTTGGCTTAGCAGCTGCCGCATCTCGCTCGCCGTATCGGCACTTAGAATTATGCGGTATTGCCCTTAATAATAGAATAGCACGCGCGGGCGGCGTGTGCTATAGATAAATGCGGGAAAATGTACTAGATTATTTCACAGCGTACCCGTTTTTGTTCAATTTTGAAGCAAATCCGCCGTTATTTCAGTTCCACAACGGTCACGCCGCTCTCGCCCTCACCATAGCGGCCAAGGCGGAAGGATTTAACCCCGCGGTGGGTGCGCAGGTGCTTTTGGATGGCGTTGCGCAGCGCGCCGGTGCCGTTGCCGTGGATGATATACACGGTGTTCTGGTTGCTGAGCATGGCGTGGTCCAAGAAGCGGTCCACTTCGGCCAGGGCTTCCTCCACGGTGTACCCCAGCAGGTTCAGCTCCATGCTGGACTTGCGGTCGTGGTTCAGCTCCACGCGGGTGCGGGTGCGCGGCGGTTCCTGCTTTTGGGTGCGCTTATCCATCTTATCAGGGGCGCACAGGCCGGTCAGGGGGACCTTGGTTTTCAAAATACCGGCGCGCACTTCCACCATGCCGTTTTTGTCCGGGCGGGAAAGCACCACGGCGTGCTGGTCCAGCTCCGCGATCACGACCTCCTGGCCGGGCTTGACCTCTTTCAGCGGCACAAACTGGCGCTTGGGCTGCTTTTTCTCGGTACGGTTCAGCAGCTGCTCTGTATCCTTGCGGGCAATTTCGCGGGCGCGCACAGCACGGGCGGCGGCGTTGGTCTTTTCATCTTTCTGGATGCGGCGCAGCTCGTCCGTCAGGGCATATGCCTGGTTCTGCACACCCTGCATCAGCTCATGGGCTTTGCGGCGGGTGGCTTCCAGCTCTTCCTCGCCCTGTTTGATCAGGGCATCACGCTTTTTCTCGGCGCTTTCCAGGGCATGCTCTGCTTCATAGCGGGCCTTTTCGGCTTCGTCCTCAGCGGCTTTCAGCTGCAGCTTCAAATCATCCAGCTGGGCCAGAACGCTGTCCAGCCGCTTATCATCGTTGGACATATGATTACGGGCGGCATCGATGACGCTTTCCGGAATGCCCAGCTTGGCACTGATGAGGAACGCGTTGGACTTACCGGGCACGCCCACGCTGAGCTTGTAGGTGGGGGCCAGGCTTTCCACATCAAACTCACAGCTGGCGTTCACCACGCCAGGGGTTTCCAGCGCGTAAATTTTCAGCTCGGCGTAGTGGGTGGTGGCCATCAGCAGGGTGCCCTGCTTACGCAGCCTTTCCAGAATGCTGACGGCCAGCGCCGCGCCCTCTGCCGGGTCGGTACCGGCACCAAGTTCGTCGATCAGGGTCAGGGTATCGGGGCCGGCCAGCTCCAGAATGCCGGTGATCCGCTTCATATGGCCGGAGAAGGTGGACAGGCTCTGTTCAATGCTCTGTTCATCGCCGATATCCACCAGGTATTCATCAAAATGGCAGACGGTACTGCTTTCGTGCGCCGGGATCAAGAAGCCGTGCTGGGCCATCGCGTTCAGCAGGCCGGCCGTTTTGATGCTGACGGTTTTGCCGCCGGTGTTGGGGCCGGTGATGACAAGGGTATCATATTTTTCGCCCAGGGCAATATCCACGGGCACGACCTTTTTCTTGTCGATCAGCGGGTGGCGGGCTTTTTTCAGTGCAAAGCGGCAGCTATCGTTCACCTGCGGCATAAAGGCGTTCTGCTCCACCGCAAGGCGGGCTTTGGCCAGCAGCAGGTCAATTTGCAGCATAGCGTCATAGCTGTAGCTGAACTGCGGCTCCAGCGATGCCACCTGGCCGGAGAACGCCGTCAGAATGCGGGTGATTTCCTCCTGCTCTTGGGCGTGCAGCTGCATAATGCGGGCGTTGGCTTCCACCACAGCGGTGGGCTCCACAAACACGGTGGAGCCAGTGGAGGAAACATCGTGGATGACGCCGCCGACTTCGCCGCGGTACTCGGCACGAACCGGCACAACATAGCGGCCGTTGCGGATGGAAACCACAGCATCCTGCAAAAATTTGTTGGTGGTAGAGTTTTTGATGATGGCATCCAGCTTGGTGCGGATGCTGTCCTCCGTCGCGCGGATCTTGCGGCGCAGGTCGCGCAGGGTAACGGAGGCGGTATCGGCCATTTCTTCCGGCGAAATGATGCACTCGCCGATCTGCTTTTCCAGCACCGGCTGAGGAGCCAGGGCAAAGAACAGGTCATCGGTGGGCAGCATATCGTGGTCGGTCAGGCCGTACCACTGGGTCAGGCCGGAAAAATTGCGCAGCGCTGCAGCAATTTCCAGCAGCTCGCCCATCGAAAGAATGCCGCCCTTGGCCGCATGGGCCACCACGCGGCGCACTTCATGCACAGCGCCAAAGCGCGGGCTGCCGTTTTTCAGCAGCAGGGCGTTGATGGCGTTGGTCTGGGCCAGGGCGTAGCGCTCCTCCTCCGTTGTGGCAAACGGCTCAATGGCGCGCATCATCTCTTTGGTTTCCGCACAGGTGCACAACTGCACCGCACGGGCAATAATTTTATCCAGTTCCAGGGTTGTACGGTAGGAAACGTCCATAGATAAATTGGTTACTCCTGTTGGGTCAGATGGGTCAAAAATCTTATTTTATCGTATCATCTATCGTGCACGGTTATTCCAGCACACCGTGCAAAAATTCAAGGCTTTTGGGCTGATAGTCCAGGTGAGCCGCCACATACTGTTCACACACACGGCCCAGGCGGCGCTGGCTTTGATCTGTCAGGGTAAAGTTGAACAGTTTGGCATCTTCTGCCAAACAGATATGCCGCAGCGCATACAGTGCACCGGGGTCCAGGTTGGGGGCGCGGTGCTCTTTGGCTGCGCAGTCGGCGCACAGCAGACGGCCCGCTACCGGATCCAGGTAAAAATCACAGCCGTCATACCGGGCGCACACATCGCAGGCCAGCACCCCCGGCATGTATCCCGCCTGGGTCATGGTGCGCATTTCATAAATAGCTTTCAGCTGGCGCAGCGGGCGTTTTTGCTCAGCGGTCATGTACAGGGTGTTCAGCAGCAGGCGCAGGCAGTCCGCCGATTCCGGCGGCTCCGGCGCCAGCGTGATGGTCAGCTCCGAAAGATAGGCTGCCAGGGCGGTGCCTTCCACGGTTTTGCTTAACCCGTGGAACACCTTGCTGACAGCGGCGCTGTCAATAAAATTGGTTTTGCGGCCCAGTGTAATGGCAAATTCTGAATAACAGAAAAGCCCGCAGGCACTGAACAGCTTGTTTTTCAGCCGCAGGCTGCCGCGGGCGGATGCTGACAGCACCCCGTTACCCGGTGTCAGCACTGTCAGGATCTGGTCGGCTTCGCCCACCCGGACCGCACGCAGGACAAGCCCCATTGTGTTGATCTGCATTGTTTTCCCCCGTGGTTATGCCCTGCGGCGCAGTGCTGCGGTAATCAAGGTAGTCATAAATACTGCCGCTGGCAGCAAATTTCTGCCACTGTGCGGCGCGGATTCCGTCGGTTTCAGCATTTCCTGGCATGATGGCCCGCCCCCTTTACGGATTAGCTTGCCACCATCATACCGATCCATGCGTGGAAAAGTTGTCCAACCGTGTGGTTGGACAGGGTTCGCGCAGTCTCCCCGCTGTTACGGCTTGGCAAAACCGAGGTTATCCAGCAGGCGATCGTTATCGCGCCAGTCCTCGCGCACCTTTACCCAGCATTGCATGTTCACGCGGGCGCCCAGCAGTTCCTCGCAGTCCATGCGGGCGGCGGAGGCAATCTTTTTCAGCATCTGGCCGCCCTTGCCAATGATCATGCCCTTATGGCTCTTGCGCTCGCAGCAGATCTCCACGCTGATGTCGATCAAATCGCTGTCCGGGCGTTCTTTGAAGCTTTCCACCGTAACGGCAATGCCGTGGGGGATTTCTTCCCGCATAAACAGCAGGGCTTTTTCGCGCACCAGCTCGGCCACCAGCTCTTTTTCCGGCATATCGGTAAAAGCATCGTCGTCAAAGTAATGCGGGCCGGGGTTGGCGTACTGCTTCAGCAGCGGGAACAATTCTTCACAGCCGGTGCCATCCTTGGCGGAAACGGTGACGATCGCATCAAAAATACCGAACTCTTCCACCTGCTTTTTGCGGGCTTCCAGCGCGGCAAAATCATTCAGCAGGTCCACCTTGTTGATGACCGCGATCGCCGGACCTGCTTTGCGCAGTGCTTCCACCATGCCAAGCTCGGATTCGGTAAATTCCCCGGTAGGCTCAAACAGCATCAGGGTCACATCCACATCCTTCAGGCTGGCGGCTGCGGTCTGGGTCATGCGGGAATCCAGCCGGTTGCGCGGCTTATGGATGCCGGGGGTATCCAGCAGCACATACTGTACCGGCCCCTTGGTGATAATGCCGGTAATACGGTTGCGGGTCGTTTGTGCCTTTTGGGTCACGATGGCAACTTTTTCGCCAACCAGGTGGTTGGTCAGGCTGGATTTGCCCACGTTGGGGCGGCCCACAAGGGCCACAAACACGCTGGAGGGCATTTCAGGTTCATTGTGGTTCTTCTGCATTCGTACCTTCTCTTTCAATCTGCTGCAATCTGCGGGCTATTTGGCCCGGTTGGGTTCACCCGTGCTGCACGGTTGGGCAGCCGGGCCTTATTTTTCTTCGGTTTTATTTTCTTTTGGGGTTTTGACCTGTTCCTGCTTGCCAAGGCGGAAGGTGAACAGGTAGGCCAGCACCAGCGAAAGCACCCAAAGCGCCGTGCTGAGCGGCGTCGCCGTCACGCTGGTCCAGATGGCATTCAGAGCAGCCGCGTTGCCAAACAGGCAGATGCCCACGACCACCGCACCAAACGCTGTGACCAGCACGCCTCCAGCCGCCATATCTTTGGCGGCACCGGCGCTCCACCAGTGGGTGGTATCCGGCTTATCCACTGCGCGCTCCACGGCGGAATTCATCAGCTCCATGCCAAGCATCATAAACACGCAGATGGCCAGCAGCGCCACGCCGGTGGCGTCAATGTGCGCCATGTGCGCCGCGGCAAATACATACAGTGCCGCACACAGGTGGAAGCGGAAGTTGCGTTCCTCCAAAACAGCTGCGCAGATGCCGTGCCATGCGTAAACAAAGCCGTGCCCAAACCGGGCAAGGTCCGTCAGCATGTGATTCTTTTTCTTGGGCTTCATGTACAGCTCACACTTCGTCGTTGGTGTAGCTGACGGTGCGCGGTAGGCCCAGCTGCATCAGAACAGCTTCCTCTTTTTCGCGCATACGTACCGCTTCCAGCCCGCTGGATTCATGGTCATAGCCCAGCAGATGCAGCATGGAATGTACCGTCAGATAGGCAACTTCGCGCTGCAGGCTGTGGCCGTACAGTTCGGCCTGTTCCATGGCGCGCTCCATAGAAATCACGATATCGCCCAGAATCTTGCAGCCGTTGTCCTCGTCGATATCATACTCCCCGTTTTCTGCCATGGGGAAGCTGAGCACATCGGTGGGGGCATCCTTATCCCGGTACTGCTTGTTCAGCTCGTGGATGCGGGCGTTATCCACAAAGGTCACGCTGATCTCTGCCGGGCCGTCAAAGTTTTCGTATTCCAGCACCGCATTGCAGCTGCGGCGGATCAGGATGCGAAGCCCCGAAGGAACTTTGACCGCGTTCTGCTCATTGGTGATCAATACTTTGTTAGACATAGGAAATCTGCCTCCTGACTGTGCTTTTGTTCGGTGCGGTTGGGCACCGTTTATAAATCATTTTTATTTTTATACTCTATCCGTTACGCATTTGATCCGTTACGCATTTGCCGTTTCCGGCTTGGTCTGCGGTGCCCGCTTGGGCGGCTGGGCGGCGCGCTCGTAGGCTTTTACGATCTGCTGTACCAGGCGGTGGCGCACAACGTCCTTTTCGGTCAGGTAAACCTGCGCAATGCCGTCAATCCCCTTTAATATATGCAGGGCATCCACCAAGCCGCTTCGGATCTTTTCCGGCAGGTCCACCTGGGTCACATCGCCCGTCACTACCACTTTGCTGCCCACGCCCATGCGGGTCAGGAACATCTTCATCTGTTCGGGGGTGGTGTTCTGGGCTTCATCCAGGATGATAAAGGCATCGTCCAGCGTGCGGCCGCGCATGTAGGCCAGCGGGGCCACCTCAATGGCCTGCTTTTCCACCAGCTTCTGGAAGGTTTCCGCCCCCAGCAGGTCAAACAGGCCGTCATACAGCGGGCGCAGATAGGGGTCCACCTTATTTTGCAAATCGCCGGGCAGAAAGCCCAGCTTCTCCCCCGCTTCCACGGCGGGGCGGGTCAAAATAATGCGACTGACGTCTTTTGACTTGAACGCCTTGACCGCCATGGCCACAGCCAGGTAGGTTTTGCCCGTACCGGCAGGCCCCACGCCAAAGGTGATGGAGTTGGCGCGGATGGCGGAGAGGTACTCTTTCTGGCCCAGCGTTTTGGGGTGGATGGGGCGGCCTTTGGCGGTAACGGCGACAAAATCATCGTTCAGTTCCCGCAGGCGCTTTTCCTCGCCGCCGCGGGCCAGGCTGATGCAGTAGCGCACCGTCTGTTCCTCCAGCGGGGTGTGGTTCTGCATCAGGGTCACCATGCCGTCCACTGCATGCACAGCAGCTTCCACATCTTTTGGCTCACCGGTAAACTTTAACAGGGAGCCGCGGCAGACCGCCATGACGTGGAACTCATTTTCCAGCAGTTTTACGTTCTGGTCACAGTTGCCAAAAATGGCGGCGGCCAGTTCGATGCTGTCTAATTCGACTGATTTTTCGGCCAATATGGTACCTCCTGTGCAGCCAGGCGTCAGCCGCCGGGCCAGCCCGCACGCTTTTACGCCTGTTTTTGCGGTTTTTGTGGTAAAAGATTACAGATAGCCATAATCCTTCAATTTGAATTATAGCACAGTTTTGTCGAAAATAAACTATGAATGTTGCACAAAATTTTAACCTCCTGCATGTTAAAATCCACGCAGGGGATGATGGTAACCTTTTTGGTTGTCATGAACAAAAGTATCCCACCCAGAATATTTTTTCAACTTTTGCCCCGTTTCCCCTTGACTTGTGCCAAAAATCCAGTATACTATTATTGTTGTGCTGGTGTGGCTCAGTTGGTAGAGCAGCTGATTCGTAATCAGCAGGTCGCCGGTTCAAGTCCGGCCACCAGCTCCATAAACCGCGTAGGGTTCCGTTTGGTAATCCTTCGCGGTTTATTTTTGTGTTTTCTGTACAAGAATTCAAGCGCCCTGCTGTGTTTTTCACAACAGGGCGCTTGTTTTGTTGATTATTCTTTCGTTTTTTCCGTTTCGGGTGCGTCTTCTGCAGAGGTGTTTTTCGCTTGGGGCTGGGGTTCTTCGTTCACCACGGGGATAAAGCGCTTGGCAAACTTGTTTTTACCGCGGCTGCGCACATAGAAATAGCCGATAATCGAGAACGTGAACGCACCGATAAAGTTGACGAAAAGATCCTCCATCGTATCCAGCAGGCCAATATCCAGGTAGCCGCCCAGACCAAGGGCCGTCTGGGTGCCATCACTTTGCACCACAATCACATCCGTGATATTGCGGATGACGCCGGGATGGTTACCGCCGGTGGGGTCCAGCATCACGCTGCCAATGGTGTTGACCACGGAATCCTTTTGCATATCCAGCAAAAACAGCTGGTCCATGGTACACTCAAAAAATTCCCAGATCACGCCAACCGTCATGGAAAAGCAGAATGCCACAATGGCCAGGTACAGCGGGGAGAGCGAAAAGCCGATCTTTTCCTCTCGGTTGAGGATATCAAGCAAAGAGAACCCGACGGCCGCGCACAAAAAGCCGTTCAGGGTGTGCAGCACGGTATCCCAATAGGGGAAGGTAACGTAATAGGCGTTAATCTCGCCCAAGATTTCCGCCGCATAGATAAACAGCAGGATGATAATTTCCAGCGTATTTGGCAGTTCAATGTCCAGCCGGTGCTGCACCATGTTGGGCACGCCGAACAGGAACAGCGTCAGCACACACAAAAAGACATTTTCAAAGTTGCGGTTAAAGATCTGGGCAATCAGCACCAGAATGACTGAGGCACGCAGCAACAGGTAAACGATGGTAACCGAGCGCTTGTTCTTCCAGGCATCTTTCAGCTGGCTCAAACGGCGGGGGCGCGGCGAGGGTGGTACGTTTTTCAAATCGGGCATGAAATATCAGTCCTCCAGGCTGAAATCTTTGGGGTCATAATGCGGCAGTTCCTGCCGGTGCGGCACACGCAGCAGCGGGTCATACCGGAACTTGCGGCAGGCAAAATAGGGCGAAACCACGCCCCGGTTTTTGCACAGAACCATTTTCTGGTCAGCCGCCGGAGAGCCGTGGGTACAGTAAGCACACGCCGGAGAGATTTTTGTGCCATAGGGCGGCTTTTTGAACATCCGCTTTCCTCCAATACTGCAAGGTTTGGCAGCGGTTCACCGCGGGCCGTCTGCACGGCTGCGGTGCGCTGCCGGAATAGTATTATTATAAGAGCTTTGGCAGGTTTTGTAAAGTTGATACAGTGCAGCGCACAAAAAGAATGCAATTGCCAGCGCCGTATCCCACGCGGTACGCTTCATAACGACCACCTGCGGGGCCAGACTGGTGAACACAGCCGCCTGCCCCGGTACCAGCGGAAGGCACAAGTGCAGCAGCCCCTGCAAAAACACAAAATGCAGCACCCGTGCGGCCAGCAGCAGCCCCAGCGGCACTGTCCCCTGCAGCAGCGCCGCCAGCTGGGCAAGCACCGATGCCCCCAGCAGGCTCAGGCACAGGCACACCCCCGCCACGCTGCCTGCAGCGGCAAAATCTGCGCAGCCTGCGGAGATTTCCAGCGCAGCGTTCAGGTAAGGCCGCGCACCATCAGGCATCCCCTGCCCCAACACACTGCCCACCACGCGGCAGAACACCGCGCAGCCGCACACCGTCAGGCTGCTTTGCACCGCATTGTTGATGGCCTGTGGGAAGGTCACGCTCTTTTGTTGACTGCTCCCCTGCCCAGCTGGTAATTCCTGCTTTGGCAAAAATAGCACCAGGCAGGCTGCGGCAGCAAGGTTGGCTGCCAGCTGCAAGCCATACAGCAGCAGCCCCAGCGCCACGCTGCCAAACAGCTGCCCCCCAATGCAGCCAACCACAAAGCCGGGGCCGGAACAGCAGCCCAACAGCAGCAGGAGCGCGGCATCCCGCGGGGGCAGTTCCCCCGTTTTGCGCAATGCTGCAATCTGTTGGGCGCACACCGCGTATCCACCACACCAGCCCAGCACCAGCACCGCCGGGGCCCGTGGGCTGCGGATCCCGCACAGCCGCATCAAAGGCCGCAGCGGCCACCCCAGCACCGGAGCCAGCGGCCCCAGCAGGCCGCACACCACAAACAGTGGGAACAGCGCGGGCAGTAGGCTGCCGCCGCAGAGCTTCAGCCCCGCCGCAAAGCCCTGCGCCGCTGCCTGGGGCCGGGCCAGCAGCAGGCCGCTCAACGCCAGCGCCAGTGCGGCCTGCACCACCGGCCAGGGGGCAAACCGCATTTGGCTTGATTTTTGCTTCATATCTGCACCGCCTTTGCCGTATATTGGGGTGAATGATCCCCGCATGTGTGTTCCCCGGCAGACGAAAGGAGGCGGTCTGGCATGAAGCAGCACCCACGCCGCCGGTCCAAATGCCGCACCCCGGCCCCCACCCTGCACGACCTGCTGCGCCAGCCGGACGCCGATTTTTACCGTCTGCCGGATTTGGAGATCCGCTCCGGGCGCATTGTTACCGATGGCTGCCGCCGGGTGCTGGATTTTGCCCCACAGAAGATCACGCTGGATGTGGGCAGCACGGTTATTACATTTTATGGCACTGCGCTGCGAATAGAATCGCTGAACGGCAAACGGCTGACGGTTGCCGGGCGGGTGGCCCGCATTGATTTTGCACCCAAGTGGGAGGTTGACGCCAATGAAGCGCCGCATTCAGGCAGCAGATAGCATTCGGTTTTGTGTGCGCGGCCGCGGGGCGCAGCGCCTTTTGGGCCAAGCCGCCCAGGCCGGGTTGAAGCTGGAACGCATTGCCCCGCAGGCAGACGGCTTTACCGCCGTGGTGTCCGGCGCCGGCTGGGCCAAGCTCTGCCAGCTGGCCGGTGCGGGCGGGTGGCAGGTGATCCAAATGCAGCGGCGCGGCCCCGGTCCATTAGCAGAGCGATTGCTGCGCCGCCCCGGCATTCTGGCGGGCATCGGCCTGTTTTTTGTGCTGCTGCACTGGCTGGGCGGCTTTTTGTGGTGCATGAATCTGGAACTTTTGACCGTTCCCCAACAGGAAAGCATCCGCACACTGCTGGCGCAGAGCGGCATCTGGGAGGGCTGCCGCCCCAGCCAGGTGGAGCTGGCCCAGGCGCAGCAGCTGTTGGAAGCCAGCGGTGATTTTGGCTGGGTCAGCCTGAATTTTACCGGTGGCTGCCTGGCCGCCGAGGGTACGCCCCTCCAGCAGGCACATGCGGAACCACCCGCCCAGAACACCGGGCTTTATGCCCGTGCAGGCGGCGAGGTGCTTGCCGTAAACATTGCCAGCGGTTTTGCACAGGTGCAGCCGGGCCAATACGTTGGCAACGGCATGCTGCTGGCCGCTGCGGAAAAGCTGGACCGCAGCGGTGCGCCCGTGCCCCAGCCCGCCAGCGGCACCGTAACAGCGCGGGTGCGGCTGGCCTACACCGGGCAGCAGGCGTTCACCCAGCAGCGCCCGGTTCTGACCGGCGCTTGCGCGGAACGCCGCACCCTAACCCTGTTGGGCCGCAACTGGCAGCTGCCGGGGTCCGGCGCACTGCCGGAGGATGTTCCGCCCCGCGTACGGTGGCTGCCGCTGCGCCTGGGGCGGCTGGCTTTGCCCGGCTGCGTGCAGGAAACCACCTGTTGGGCACGGGAAACACAGGAGCAGACTTTCACCCCCGAAACCGCCGCAGCTCTGGCACGGCGCAGCGCCCGCCTGCAATTATTGCAGGATTACCCTGATGCCGTGATTGAAAGCGAGCGCGATTTTGCCAGCACCACCGCCACCGCCGCCGTGTGCCGCGCGGTGTTTGTGTTTTGCGCTAACATTGCCGAACCGCGCAGCGCCCCCGCCGCCAGTGGGTGACAAGCGGGATCCGGCGTGCTATAATACCTATAATTCGAGATTCGAACATAGGATGTTGAGGGACAGGGAGGAAATACCATGGAAGAAATGCTGGATTTGGTCAACGAGCAGGGCGACCCCCTCGGCCGGGCTGTGCCGCGCAGCGAGGCGCACCGCCTTGGGCTGCGCCACCGTACCAGCCATGTGTGGCTGGTACGCCGCAAAAACGGCGTGCTGGAAGTTCTGCTGCAAAAGCGCAGTGACGAGAAAGATTCTTTCCCCGGCTGTTACGATATTTCCAGTGCGGGACATATCCCGGCCGGGCAGGGCTTTGTGGATTCCGCCCTGCGGGAGTTGAAAGAAGAGCTTGGCGTAACCGCCCAGCCGCAGGACCTGATTTTGTGCGGGCAGCGCAGTTTCCAGTTTTCCGCGGTGTTCCACGGCAAACCGTTCAAGGATAACCAGGTCAGCAATGTGTACCTGCTCTGGCTAGACCGTGATGCCGAAGAATTTACGCTGCAAAAAGAGGAGATCAGCGCCGTGCGCTGGATGCCCCTTGCCGACTGTTTGCGTAATGTGGAGAACGGCGCGCTGAACAGCTGCATTTTTCCAGAAGAGCTGCGGATGGTGCAGGCCACGGTGGAAAAGGCAAGCGCAACTTGATTGAAGAAATTATTTTGTGGGAAAGCTGTAGGAAACGGCCTTCCCTTATTTTTTTTATTTTGCCGTGTAACAACGCGGGCCTTTTTGACGTTTTTGATAATGAAGGGACGGGAAAACCGAATGCCGGCTCGTGCTTTTCCCTATTTATGAGCTTAGGCAACACCGCACAATTCCCGCCTTGCGGCTTAAGCACCGCTCCGGCAGCTGCGGCACGGCATCTGCCGCACCTCGCTCGCCGTATCGGCACTTAGAATTATGCGGTATTGCCTTAACGCAAAATCCGGCTGCGTTTGCAGAAATAGACGATATTTTCGACGTTTCAGATACCCCCTGGGAAAATGCCAAAGGTGTTTGCCTGAAAAAATTTTCCAAGGCTCTCCCGCAAAAAGCGTTTATTACGAAAGGAAATTGAATACCATGAAAAATATCCATTCCATCAATTTTATCAAACACACCACCCTGCTTGCTTGTTCTGCCCTGTTGGCTGTCAGCCTTGCCGCCTGCAGCCAGCCTGCCGCTTCCGATGCCGCCAGCACTGCAGGCAGCGCTTCCAGCAGCGTCACCAGTGATACTTCTCAAATCCCCAACCCGTGGACCGGCTGCACCACCCTGGCGGATGCCGCCGCCCTGACCGGGTACGATTTTACCGTGCCCGACTCCGTGGATGGCTACCCGGACGTTACCATTGCCGTATTGGAAAGCGAGCAGCTGACCGAGGTGCAGTACAGCTCCGGCAATGCCCGCCTTTGCCTGCGCAAAGCCCCCGGCAGCGATGACATCAGCGGAGATTTCAACCAGTATGCGGAAAGCAATGCCGTTGATGTTGACGGCCGCAGCGTGACCCTGCAGGGCAACGACGGCCAGGTTCAGCTTGCCACCTGGCTGGACGGGGACTATACCTACTCCATCGGCATTTACCGCGAAGACGGCACCGGGCTGACCGCCGATGAAATGACCGGCCTGGTAAAAGCTGCCAAATGAGCGGCAAATTGTAACAATTTGGAACAACCGCAACCAAAACACAAAAGGGTGCGCAGCGAACGGTTTGCTGCACACCCTTTATTTTTGCTTTTTACACTTTTTGTTGCTGCGGTTTTGCAAAGCGTGCTTTTAAAATGCATGGAATCCCGTCAGCATCTTACGAAACAGTGCTGTTATTGTTCAACTTCATCACAATCAGGCCGTGATGTTCCCGCTATAAAAAACCTGCACAAAAGGAAATCCCCGCCTGAGGGAAAGGCGGGGATTTGAGAAAGGAGGAGAAGAACACATGAAAAAGATTTGTTAATATTTATCTTTCGCTTGCAACTAAATTGTAACCTTTTTGAAACCTTTTGTCAAGGCCAAATTGTAAAAGATTTGTAACCAATTTTGTGTTTTTTGTGTGAACGCTTCATCCTTCTCTTTGTTGCCCCGTCAATCTGCGTTATCCTGCAGGGGTGCCAGGGTAATTTCGGCTTCAAAGTTGCAGGTATCCCCCTGCCACCCGGCCATATACCAGCGGTTTTCGTCCACTGCGGCGCGGTACAGGCGGGTGCTTTCGCCCATGGGTACTTCCTTGTGATAATACAGGATCACATCCGTTACAGTGTGGGTCCGCCATACTTCCAGCGGCAGCGCATCACAGATCAGGTCCGCATACACGGTATTGTTCATATGGCCGTTCCGATCGCACCGGCTGTACACAGCGCGATGGGTGCCAAGCTCTTCACAATCCTCCCGCTTGACTTTTGTCAGCTTGATGGGCAGTTCCCGTTCCAGCTTATCCACCCAGCCCGTTGTGGGGAAACCTTCCGGGTGCTTGCGCAGGATCATCCGCTTGTCCGTATCAATCAACACCCAGTGGCTGTCCACACACGCTTCTTCCCTGCCCTGTGCATCGCAAAAGGTGGTAAAGCGGCGGTTTACGGCGCGGTGCAGGGCTTCCGGCTCGGTCTGCACGGTAATGGTTTCTTCCACGCGCGGGGTACGGGTAATGTGCAGAGCCAGCTTGGCCAGCACGTAAGACGTGTGGGTGCTGGCATACAATTCCGGGGTAATGCCGTAATGTTCCGCATCCTCGGCGCCAATTTGCTGGCAGTAGCGCAGCAGGCTGCCAAGGGTTGCCATTTTGCGGAAGTCAACATCATTTTCGTAGATCCTATATTCCTGGGTGTATTTCATCTCTCTGCCCTCTATTCATCTGCATTGTTTTTGCACACAAATCTTTTTATAGTATAACACAAGCCCCGGTTCATCACAAAGGACAAATCGGGGCTTGTGTTTCAAATTGATTTTAAGCGGTGCTGGGCTGCTTAATAATTGTCCCGCACCTTTTTGCGCATCTTGCGCCAGATGTTAAAGCCGGAAATTGCAATGGCCCCCAGCAGGAACACCACGATCAGCCAGCCGCTGCCGGATTCATCGTAGCTCTTCATCTCACTCCATTTAGCGTCCATTTCGGCGTTGATGTCATCCGGCAAGGTCACAAAGACTTCCGCCTTATTCATCACTTCATCGCTGGGGTAAGCGATCGGGCTGTACTTCAAATCATCGTCCAGCCGCTCCCACACTTCGGTGATGGGGGTGGAGTAGCCGATGAAGTCACAATTCTGGTAGCCGACATCCGGTTCACACATAAAGTTGATGAACATTTCGGCGGCTTCCTTATGTTTGCTGGAAGCCGGGATGCACATGCTGTCCACAAAGAAGTTGACGCCCTCCTCCGGCGAAACGAACGCCAGATCCGGGTTTTCATCGATCATGGTCAGGGCATCGCCCGCATAATACGGGGCCATGGCAGCTTCGCCGCCCTCCATTTTATCGAAGATCTCATCCATAACATAGGCCTGCACCACAGATTTCTGAGCCTGCAGTTCCTTCATTACATCGTCTACTTCTTCCACGCTGGAAGGGTTCAGCGAAAGGCCCATCTTTTTAGCTGCAATAGCGTAAGCATCGCGGGAGTTATTGAACATCAGCACATTACCGGCGTACTCCACATCCCACAGGTCCGCCCAGGATGTGGGCGGTTCTTCCACCATGGTGGTGTTATAAATAATGCCGGTGGTGCCCCAGGTATACGGCACACTGTAAGTGTTATCAGGGTCATAGCTCCAGCCGAGGTAATTCTCGCCGATGTTGGCCATATTGGGGATGTTATCGTAATCCAGCTCAGCCAGCATGTTTTCGGCAATCATTTTGCCCACCATGTAGTCAGACGGCACGATCACATCATAACTGGCGCCGCCGGATTTCATTTTGGCATACAGGCTCTCGTTGGAGTCAAAGGTGGTATAGTTGACCTTGATACCGGTCAGGTCCTCGAAGGCCGAAATCACGTTCACGCTGTCATCGGAACCATCCGAGATATACAGGCCCCAGTTATACACGTTCAAGGTCAGATGGTCGTTGGCAAAGCGGGTCCAATCGTAATCGGCAGAAACCGAGATATCCTCGTTGACCTCCAGCATCTCCCCTTCCGCTGCATAAGCAGGCAGGGTGCAGGCAAGGCTTAGGGCTGCGCACAAGGCAGCGCTGACAACCGCGCGGGTAAACTGTTTCATCTCTGCTTACCCCCTTTACTGTTCGGCCGCAGCGCGGCGGATGGCCTTCTGGTTACGCTTGTAGGCGCGGGAATCCATAGCGTTGGAGGTAAGGATGATTGCCAGAATGACCAGGAATATGATGGCAGACAGCGCGTTGATCTCCGGGCTGACCTTTTTGCGGGTCATGGAGTAGATGGCAATGGGCAGGGTCTGCATGGTGCCGCAGTTGAAGTAGGAAATCATGAAGTCATCAATGGAGTAAGTCAGGCAGATCAAAAATGCCGACATGACGGCCGGGCTGAGCTGCGGCAGAATGACCTTGAAGAACGCCTGACGCGGGGTGCAGCCCAGATCCAGGGCGGCATTGTACAGGCTGCCGTCCAGCTGGCGCAGCTTGGGGCCGACATTAAAAATAACATACGGCACATTGAACGTAATGTGCGCAATCAGCAGTGTGATCCAGCCGAACACGCCATTTTCGCCGCCAATGCCCATTTTTTGCACGATGACGAACAGCAGCATGAGGGAAACGCCGGTGATGATTTCCGGGTTGACAACCGGGACATAACTGATGTTATTGATAATCAGCTGTGCCTTGCGGCTCATGGAGTTGATGCCGATGGTGGCCAGGGTGCCCAGCACCGTGGCAATGATAGCCGAAACAAATGCCAATACCAGTGAAAGCCCCAAAGCGGAAAGGATCATCTCATTATGGAACAGGCTGGCATACCATTTTAAAGAAAAACCGGTAAATACCGCACGGCTCTTATTTTCGTTAAAGCTGTAGGCGATGAGGACCGCGATGGGCAGGTACATAAACCCGAACACCAGCACCAGGTAGGTGCGCTGCAGCAAATGCTTATACTGTGTTTTCATTACATCACACCCTCCATTTCCTCTTCGTCAAAGCTGGAGGTAAAGCTCATGCAGAGCAGAACGATCACCATCAGCACAAGGCTCATGGCAGAGCCGAGATTCAGGTTGTAAGAGTTGCCAAGGAACTGCAGCTCGATCAAGTCGCCAATCAGTAGGTTAGCGCCGCCGCCCAGCATACGGCTGATAATAAAGGTGGAAACCGCCGGAACAAACACCATGGTAATGCCGGTGGCAATGCCGGGCTTGCTCAGCGGGATCAGCACGCGGCCTAAAATCTGGAACACATTGGCTCCCAGGTCCTGCGCAGCTTCCACCACAGAATTGTCGATCTTGGTCATGGCGGTGTACAGCGGCAGGATCATATACGGCAGGTAGTTATACACCATGCCCAGTACCACGGCGCCGGAGGTATTGATCATATTAAAGGGGCCGATGCCGAACAGGCCCAACAGCTTGTTGATCAGGCCGTTTTTTTCCAGCAGGGTCATCCACGCATAGGTGCGCAGCAAAAAGTTCATCCACATGGGTAGCATGACCAGCATCAGCATAATATGCTGTTTATTGGCGCGCAGCCGGCTGAGGAAATACCCCACCGGGTACGCCAGCACCAGGCAGATGATCGTGGCCTCCGCCGCAAGCAGCAGGCTGCGGCCAAAAACCGAGGCGTACCGCCCAATGCTGGTCAGGTTGGCAAGGGTAACCTGGCCGTCACTGTTGGTCAGGGCATACCACACAACAATGCCCAGCGGCACCACAATAAACAGGACCATCCACACCAGGTACGGTGCGGCAGCCCAGCGCGAAGCTTTGGAACGCAGCATCCCATCACACCTCCTCGCGGGACATGATGTGAATTTCATCCGGGCCAATGTTCATGCCGATCAGCTCGCCCGGCTGGCTGGCCTGGGTGGAGTGGATCAGCCATTCTTTGCCTTCCACGTCAACGTGCATTTCAAAATGCACGCCCTTGAAGATCACCTCGCGCACAAGGCCGGTCAGCTTGCCGGCGGACGGCGGAACGATATCCACGTCCTCCGGGCGGACAACCACCTGCACCGGCTCGCGTGGCTTAAAGCCGCGGTCCACGCAGGCAAATTCCTGCCCGCCAAAGCTGACAAGGAAGTCTTTTTCCATAATGCCGTCCACAATGTTGGAATCTCCGATGAACTTGGCAACAAAGGCATTGCGCGGCTCGTTATAAATATCCTGCGGGCTGCCGATCTGCTGGATGTTGCCCTTGTTCATGACAACAACGGTATCGGACATGGTCAGAGCTTCTTCCTGGTCGTGGGTAACGTACACAAAGGTAATATTCATCTCACGCTGCAGGCGTTTGAGTTCCAGCTGCATTTCCTTGCGCAGCTTCAGGTCCAAAGCACCAAGCGGTTCGTCCAGCAGCAGAACACGGGGCTGGTTGACCAGGCTGCGGGCAATGGCCACGCGCTGCTGCTGGCCGCCGGACAACTGGTTGATGCTGCGGCGCTCAAAGCCGCGCAGGCCCACGGTTTCCAGCATTTCCAGCACTTTGGGGCGGATGGTTTCCTCCGGCAGCTTTTTCAGCCGCAGGCCAAAGGCCACATTCTCGTACACGTTCAGGTGCGGGAACAGTGCATATTTCTGGAACACGGTATTCACCTGCCGCTTATACGGCGGTACCGAGGCGATATCCTTGCCATCGAAAAAGACATTGCCCGATTTTGGGGTAATAAACCCGGCGATCACACGCAAGGTGGTTGTTTTGCCGCAGCCGGAAGGGCCAAGGAACGTAACAAACTCCTTATCGTGGATGTCAAGGGAAAGTTCGTCCAGGATTCTTTCCCCGTCAAAATCGACGACAATGTCTTTCAGTGATACAATTTCATTCATTTTTACTGCATCCCCCTTTGCGGAATTTAGTCCCACCTCGGGCCTCCTTGATGCCGGCTCGCCGGCTTTTCCCGGTGGGTCAGCGCCAATTATGCCGCCCCGCAAAAGGTTTGTTACACCACCGCAAACGCGGCAGCTGCAGCAGCACATACAACGCCAATGTGTTCTGATGTTTAACAGATGCAACACACAAGCTTCATTATACATTGTTTTGGGGGGCTGTCAACAATTATTTCACATTTTTCCGGTTTTTTACATGGGAATGTCAAAAAGTCAGCTTGTTTCCTGTCTTGCTCCACCGTTTTTTCCCTGTCCGTCCGGTATTATCCCCTGTTCTCCCGCTGCCGTCTGCATCAAAATTAACAGGTGTCGTTCGCAGTTATTTTTGTCATTTCACACCACAGGGGCGCGCATTGTGCGCCCGCGACCGTTTACAATATTTCAGGGTAAAATGCCACTTTCTGCCCGCCATGCAGGCCGATGACGAGCATCGGCCCCTACAAATAAATTTTATGCCTGGTGCTTTCCCTGTAAGGTAAATACCCCCATTATTTCTGCCGGGCAAAATGCAGATTTTTAAGGCAATACCGCATAATTCTAAGTGCCGATACGGCGAGCGAGGTGCGGCAGATGCTAAGCCAAAAGCGCAGATAA
>NZ_PSQF01000058.1:0-18356 GCF_003324125.1 Subdoligranulum sp. APC924/74
TATTATCTGCGCTTTTGGCTTGGCATCTGCCGCACCTCGCTCGCCGTATCGGCACTTAGAATTATGCGGTATTGCCTTAGGTACATGTTGTCATAAAGTAAAGTTTTTTCTTTTGTTGTAACTATTATGCGGCGACTTGCGTACCTGTTGCTATTTGATATTGCTGGCAATCTTTTCTTCTTTACCTTCTGTTCTTTCCTGTAAAGTGTTCATCTTAATAAGCTAATTATAGCATACCCGCTCGTCATGTCAACACGAATCCTGGGGATAATGCCTTCTTTTCCTCTTGATTTACCTGTCACGACTCAAGTACCTGTTGTCAATTTTTCAATTTGTTTGTTTTCGCGCTTTTTCTGAAACAAAAAAAGAGGTCTGCTTTTTGCAAACCTCTTTTTCATTCTTATACTTCCTTACGTTCTATTACTCATCAAACTGCGACCAATCGAACTTGAAAAGATCCGTTCTGTCGCCATCCAGTAATGCTGCGCGTTTTGTGCCGTCAGCGATGATCGCGGCAGAATTTTCTATAATGTCATTATACACCACCGTGCGGTAATACTGCGCAGATTTTCTTTCCTTTGCGCGTTCAAGCATCGCTTTATATTTAACGCTCATTCCCAATGCCCAAGTTTTTAGCCCGTTATTATCTTTGATAATCCGGTTCAACGCTTCCAGCGTTTCCTCTGCCTGGTCCCGCTTTTTTGTGTTGGTCAATATTTTTGACGTATATGTGAAAATATCGATGAAGATGTTTCGCTCTTCCGGTGTCAGCTTTTTTTCATAGGTCTGATATTGCGCCTTTACCGCCAGTTCATTGCGTGCCAGGCGATAGGTTGTCGTCAAAATGGCTTCCTTCAGCGGCTGATTGTACTGTTCCAGTGCTTCTTTGCTGACCGAGCTGCGGCGCTTTCTTGGTTTTCTGCTTACTTCTGTATCAGCGCCTTTATGCTCCTGATGGAACGCTCTGACGCTCTTCATTTCTTCCCGGTTTTTGTACTTGATGAAGATATAAAGGAACTCGTATTTCCGAACCCCGCGGCGGCGCACCGGCTCATAGTCAAACCACAGGTCTGTCATCTCATTGATCTCACTTTTGACCATTGCTAGAACGTTCTTTTCAAAGTCGGAAAATACTTTGTATTTTTCCGTCAGCGGTTTATCGCGGCTGAACTTTTGCGCGGAACTGTCTCTGCTTTTGCCCTTGCTTCTATTGATTTCATCACGGGTAGGCATGGAAAGCATACCCTTGAATTCTTCCATATCAAACCGCTTATATTTGAACCCTTTCAGTTCTTCCCGCTTATTGGGGAACTTTTGCAGAACTTCTTCTGTTACAGGTTCAAAAATCAATCCATTGTTATAGGAATAATCTCTGTTTCCGTTGTCATATGACAA
The DNA here is from genome assembly GCF_003324125.1 of Subdoligranulum sp. APC924/74. Classification (NCBI taxonomy): domain Bacteria; kingdom Bacillati; phylum Bacillota; class Clostridia; order Eubacteriales; family Oscillospiraceae; genus Subdoligranulum; species Subdoligranulum sp. APC924/74. The sequence continues at coordinate 1,396 of NZ_PSQF01000058.1, forward strand.
AATGATCTCATACACACGCATAGAATAGGTGCTCTGCATCATCAGCAGGTATTCAATGCTATAGGATGTATAATTGCTTGTCAGCTGTGCAATGTCTTTCCAGATATCTGGGTTAAAGCGCATGCTGATCGTCTTTTTCTTCATATCGACGATAGAACCACGGTTCACCCACGACATCGTTTTGTACTGATCATTCCCAAGGGGAACCCAGAACATCCGGTTTTCCAGGTTTTCAATGGTTTTGCGCAGATAATTTGCATAACCGCTGTCCAACGCATTGACCCCGGTAAGCTTTGCAAAATCGTCAAACGAAATGGTATAGTACTTCGATGCATCCATATCATGGCGCTGATCGATCTTGGACAGCATCATAAAAAGGATTTTCTGTTCGTTGCGGGGCAGGGAATACTTTGTCCTTTGAATTAAATCGTTGCTTTTCGTGATGAAAGAGCCAAACGCCACATTGTCACTTTTCCTGGGCACAAGCTGCTTTTTCTTGCCGTCCGCCTTTTCATCCGGCAGAACTTCACCAATGATAACATCCGGTGATTCTGTCATTGTATTCTTTTCATCTTTATTTTTCATACGCTATGATTGGACATTGGATGCCGTGCTCCGTTTTGTCCATGCCTTTCTTTAGGAACTAATAGCCTGCCTGTAATAAAACCATATATCACAGAACTGCTGGAATATTTAGAAGAAGGTACACTTACTCATGATAGTATCATACTACAGTATCTTCCTGCAAAAGTCAATCCTATGGCTGCGCTGCATGTATTACAGTGATGAATCCTCGCGCGTAAAGCAGGGGAGGGGAGAGGGCTGGCTGCACAAAATATGCCTTGAAGCAAACCTGCGTTAAAGCACTTTTAAACAGTCTAAAACAAAAAACAGCACGCACCACATTTCCATTCGCCACCGCAAGAAATAGCATCACCGGGAAATCTGTTTCACAATAGGTAAAATGCAAATCATCGCTTAACTTCCTGCAGCCGCCAAATTTATGGTCATCATAGACTTTCAGGCTCTCAGCAATAAGGGTCACAAGGACAGTCTGAGCGTTCTCTTTATGCTGATTTTAAATCATGTCATCGGCTGATCCGGCATTGTATTGGCAATGCCGATTGCTTTTGCCACATATACCAAAGAAGCAGGAGCCACGAACGGTTCCTGCTTCTTTTCTTTTTATTTCCTTACGGGTTCGGAATATTATCTGACTCTGAATCATAATTTTTCAGACCCGTATTGTTTGCCGCCGACAGAGCAGCAGCAATTTTACTGATATTTCGTCAAGCCTCTTCAATTCGGATCAAAAATTGCAATGTGCAATCTTCTTTCAAATGATACTTAAACTCCGGCATCACCCCGGGGCCGCAGGCGCCGGTGCCAATGCCTTGCTGGAAGGCCTGGATTGTTACATAGGTCCCCGTACGGGCCTCGTCCCTGCGGTGCTTCATGGAGAGCAGTGCGCGGTCGGTGTATGGCTTGATGCCCAGTTCAAACGGGCGGCCAACAGCCTCAAAGACCACGCAGGTCTTTCCATCGGAGACAGAAGCCACGGTACAGTCCATGCGGTTGCCGCTCTCCTGCGGGCGCAGATTCGGCTCGGTCATATCGGCCACGGTACAATCCACCGCACGGATGGGGAACTGATCCTTCATGTCGCAATAGCTTTCTCCGCTGCGGCCAACATAATGCACTGCATCAAAAACCTCGTCCAGGCGGAACGTCTTGCCAAAACGTGGAATTTCCTGACTGCCGGAAACGCGATGCAGCACACTGGTGACCAGCACGCCGCTGTCCGTTCCCTTGTAGGTATCGGTAACCATATAATGGCCGCGTTTGTTGGTGATTTTGGTCACGACCTGCCAACCATCGGCGGTCTGCTGTGTTGAAACGGTCTCCTCGGTCTGGCGGGTATAGAGCACCATCAGGTTATGGAACATGGCGTCAACATCGTTATCGGTGGGGGCGCGGTACAAAAGCGTGCCCTCATCAGCCCCGGCTACAACGACCACGCCGCTTTTGCGGCAGACAAGCCGCCCTTTTTCGACTGCAACATCCCCCGGCAGCGGCTTCACAGCGGGCGCGGCGGCTACTTCCTGCGCCAGCACAAGCTGTTCCTCGGACACAATCTGTCCGGTTACCGTGTCAGTCGTTTCGACTATGACCGCCAGCAGACCGTCCACAGCCCTGCCAAGCGGCACAGTCACCGTTTCTTTCATAAGAGGTGCGGTCTGCGGGGTCAATATTGTTTTGCTGCCGTCATTCCAGCGGAACGCCAGGCGGTAACGCCCGGTCGAAAATGCCGTTGTGTTGAACACCTCAAACTGCCCGCCGCTGACATGCGCCACACGGATTGGGCGATAGATAAAGCGCATGAGCTTTGCGCCTGTGGAAGGGCTGCGATCGGGGTAGAACAGACCGTCCACGCAGAAGTTGCGGTCATGCTCCCACTCGCCATGGTCGCCGCCATAGGTGTAGCTGCCGTCTGTGTGCAGAACGGCATGGTCCACCATCTCCCACACGCAGCCGCCCATGAGGTTATCGTAATTATAAATTTCCTGCCAGTAGGCTTCGGTGTTGCCGGGGCCAACGCCCATGGCGTGGGCGTACTCGCACATGAAATATGGGCGGTCATTGAGCCGGGCCTGTTTGCGGCGCTTTTCGCCGACATTGTGCACCATTTTGACGCTGGGGTACATCTCGCTGCCCACATCGTAAGCCTGGCGCTTGCAGTGGATGGCGCTCTCATAGTGCACCGGCAGGGGAGAGTGCTGCTTGAGGTAATCGTACATGGCATCGGTGTTGTGATAGCCGCCCGCCTCGTTGCCAAGGCTCCACATAATAACCGATGTGTTCCCGCGGATTTTGTCCCGCTGATACAGCCGCATGATGCGGTCCATATAGTGGCTTTCCCACTTGGGGTCGTTGCTGATGGAGTTGTAGGTCGGCGGGAGCTGCATGGCGAACGTACCGTGCGTCTCCAGGTCATTTTCGTCTACAATATAAATGCCAAGCTCGTCCGCCAGTTCCAGCAGCAATGGGTCCGGGGGATAGTGCGATGTGCGCACGGTGTCGATGTTGAACCGCTTACAGACCAGCATATCACGCTCGATATCATCGGGGGACATGGTGTAGCCGTTGGCCGCATCGGTATCGTGGTGGTTCACACCCTTAAGTTTGATTTTGCGGCCATTGAGCAGGAACACATCTTGCTTGATTTCAACCGTGCGGAAGCCGATTTTCTCTTTTACGCAGCTGGTGGCGGTTTCATAGTAAATATTGTACAGTGTCGGGACTTCGGCATTCCACTCGGTCACATCAAGCCCCGCAAACACAGCCTGCGCCGTGCCATTCTCGGCCGTAACGGTTGCTGTCTGCTCCAGGCCGTGGCCCTTGACGGTAAACGCCACGTCAATATCAGAGAGCGTCTGCGCGGAAAGGGTCAGCGTGTAGCCATCGGGCTTTTTCTCGGTTTTGGCATCAATGTCCCACAGGTCCGTTGGCTCCTCGGTGCGCAGCAGCACATCGCGGAAGATGCCATTATTGCGGAACATATCCTGGTCTTCCAGATAGGTCCCATTGCACCAGCGGTGTACCACAACCACCAATTCGTTATGCCCGGATTTCAGCTTTCCGGTCAAATCAAACTCCGCCGTGTTGTGCGCACCCTCGGAATAGCCGATAAAGAACCCGTTTACATACAGATCCATGCAGCTGGCAACGCCTAAAAACGAGACGATACGGCGCTTGTCAGCATCATCGATTTCAATAAAGCGGCGGTAGACGCCGACAAAATTGTACTCCTCGCCGGGGACTTTCCACTGCAGGCGGATGCCGGTATCGCAGCCCAGCCAGGAAAAGGTACGGCTAACCTTGCCGGTCGTGGGGATCACCGGCGGCTTGTAGGGAAACTGGTAGCGGATGTTGACATAAAACGGCTTATCGTACCCGCGGAACTGCCAGCAGGACGGAACATCGAGCTTATCAAAATGCACTGCATCGGTGTCAAGTTCAACCGGTAGTTCGGCGGGGCGGGGGTAGAATTTAAAATCCCATTCCCCGTTCAGGCATTGGACTTTCGGCGATGCATAGCGCTTCTGTTTCGGTGCCACGGCGTCCGCAGCGGCGCGGCCGGGGTAGGGGATAAAGTAGCTGCGTGCGGGCAACTTGTTGACCGCGAAGGTGGCGAAATCGTGGTAGTTGGTGGTGTTCAGCCGGTACTTCATTGCGTGGCTCCTTTTTTTCGTTCGACGATGGCGGCCTGCTCAGCGGGAAGGTTCTTCTCAACGGTCCACAGGAACACCAGCACGGCGCACAGCGCATAGGCAGCCGTTTCCACCCAGATATAGCTGACGGAAATGGCCGTGTTGACAGCTGCGGACTGGCCCAGCGTGTTCAGCGCCACATCTGCGCTCTGGTCATAGCCGCTCGCGTTCAGGATACCGCTGAAAATTGCGTTGCACACGGGGGTGGCGGCCACCATCAGCGCACTGTAGACCGACATGGTCAGGCCATCGGTGCGGATGCCGCGGGTGTATTCAATGTGGTCGATGACATCGGCCAGCATGGCAAGGATCAGGTAACAGGCGGGGGAGGAGCCAAGGCATTTGAGCGCAATGCCGATGGCGACAGGAATGATATTGCTGCCGCCAAGGCCCGCGATCACGCCGCCTGCCACGCCGATGGCCATGCCCACCAGGCAGGTCAGGCGCTTGCCAAACTTATTGGCCAGTGGCACCACAAAGACCGCGGCAACGGCCATCGGGATGGCACCCAGCACGGCCAGCAAAGACTGTGACATGCCCCAGGCATCGCCCAGGCTGGCGGTATTGAAAAAACTGTTATCCAGCACCCACTGGCAGAAAAAGGTCATGGAGCCGTTTTTCATAGCGCCGCCCCACTGGAACGCCACATAGAACAGCATCGCCAGCCACCAGCTCTTTTCACTGGTGACAGCCTTGACCTGCTCGCCGAGGGAAGCGCTGCTTTTTTCGGCCTTTTCCGCGCCTGCTGATTCCTCGGTCACGCGCTCCCGCGTGAACCGGAACTGCAGAAGGATCGTCAGCGCCGTAAAGATCGCCACACCCAGCATGGCAACGAACCAGAGGTGCTGGTCCTCTTTCAGCGCCATCGAAACGAGCGTGGGGAAAATCATGGAGCCAACGCCCATCACGCCCAGGCTGGCAATGTTCGTCAGCGAAGCCAGCGTGGAGCGCTGTTTGCTGTTGCGGGTGGAAACCGGCACCAGCGTGGAATTGGCTGTGTTGTAGATGGGGAACCCCACGGCGTAATACGCATTGTAGGCAATGGCGATCCAGACCATCCGGGCGGTGCGGTCCGCAAACGGAACAATGAACATCAATACGCTTGCAACCGAAAGCGTCAGCGCAGAGAGCAGGATCCAGGGCCGTGCCTTGCCCGCAAGGGTGCGGGTACGCTCAATCAGCTGGCCCACCACCAGGTTGGCCGCAACGATCAAAATTGTGGAAAGCAGCTGAAGGGTCGTCAAAAAACCGAGGTCCAGCTTCAGCACGTTGGTCAGGTAGTTTTGCAGCTGGCTGGTAAAAATCCCCGAAGCCAGCAATGCCCCAAAGGGACCGATCAGGTAACCGAACAGCATCTCCGGCGGGCGGACATCTTCCGATGTGACCTGCGACCGCAGGAGCGGGCTGTTCCATAGCCCGTTTTTCGTTTGATTCATAAGGAAGTTCCTTTCATTCCATAAAACGCTTGAAAAAACCGCATTCTTCCGTGTTGCAGTTTTGTGCCGCCTCTGCGCGGATATTGCAGTGGAAAACATGCCCCAGCTTTTGTGTTTCATCACCATAACAGCGGTACATACAGGGCACACCGCAGTGTTCCAGCGCTGCGGTCATCAGCGGGGCCTGCTCCTTCAAAAAGTCGTTGTTGGCGGTCATGACAAAGCAGGGCGGGTAGCGGCCCGTTACATGGGCTGTCACATCCATGGCATGCAGTTCGGCATCGGTACCGCCGTCTGGCAGGATGTCCGGCAGCAGGTGGGCGATCAGCCCTTTTTGCCCGCGGGAAATGCAGTATTGCCCGCAGTTCAGCGCAAGGGCCGTCGGCACAAAGCCGGGCGGCGGGGTAACCGGAATATTTGCAGCTGCCGGGTCAGCGCACCGCGCTGCGTACAGCCCCAGAATGTTAGCCCCGGCCGAATCGCCCACGGCGAAAACATGGCGAGTATCAAAATGATAATCCACCGCGTGGGCCATTACCCAGTGAAACACCGCATCGGTATCCTGCAAGGCGGCGGGGAACTTGTGCCGCGGGGCCAGCCGATAGGAAAAATTCACAACGGCAAAGCCATGCTGGGCCAGGCTCATACAGTAATATTGATAAAGGTTTTTATCGCCATAGACCCAGCCGCCGCCGTGAACGCTGACAATCACGGGAAGTGCGGTGCCTCCGGCGTTTTTGGGGCGGTAAACGTCCAATGTCTGCCATCGCGTGTCCGTGCCATAGGGCAGATTATCAAAACGGACAATGTCTTTTGGCGCCTGCAAACCGCGGTCCCGTATTGTATCGCTGATTTTGAAGCTGGCCCGCAGGCCCAAGCCGTACAGAGACATACGTTCACTCCTTGCAGGGGATGCAGCAGGCAGCATTGTGGGTGCCGTCCGCGGCGGTCAGTTCCACGGTATCTGCATCAGCATCCGCACGGACCACGGCCAGCGCTTCGCCGAAATAGGTATCGGTGGTATCGGACAGATAGCCGCGTTCGCTGTAGGCACAGGCGCTGCCCAGCCCCAGCAGGGTTCCGCCGCGGACTTTAACGGTAACAGTGCCGCGCTCCAGTGACTTCACCGTGCCGTTTTCATCGGTGTATCGCAGCTGGACAAACGCCAAACCGCCAGGGCGGACGGTTTCTTCTTCCGGCACAAGGCAAAGCCGGGTCTCGGTGTTGGCGGTATGCAGGGCCGTGCGGCCAATCTCATTCCCGGCTGCATCATAGCTGACTGCCTCAACGGTGCCATCTTCATAAGTGCAGGAAAAGCGCACAACGCAGTCGTTTTTTGGCGCAGCTTCGCCCACGGTTTTGCCGTTGATTTTCAGCGCCACTTTGGCGGCGCGGGCATAGACTTCCACCATGGCAGGTTTTCCTTCACAACCGTGCCAGCTCCAGCTGGGGATGGCGTGGGACATGCGCCACGCGGAAGGGGAGTGCTTTTCTTTGGTGTGGTTGACAGGCCAGACGGCCAGCAGCGGGCCTTTTTCCCGCTCCAGTGCCACACGGGTGTACAGGGCTTCGCCCTGCGTGCGGCCAATCAGGTCAATGCGGCCTGCCCCGGCTGCGATCCAGCCCGGCCCGTGGGAAAAATCCGGTACATAGTCCGGGTATTCCCACGCGCCGATGCCGACCTCACCCAGGTAATCCATACCCGCCCAGACGAAATCGCCCAGCAGGCGCGGTTCGTGCTTGGCCAGCTCATAAAAACGGTAGGCATCGCTGCAGAACGTCTCGCTTCCGACAATCAAGCGGTGCGGGTATTTTTCCAGGTCATGCTTATACCGGCGTATGCCATAATTGTACCCCGCGGCGTCCATATTTGCAAAGGCATCTTTCGTTTTCCAATCGCAGGGCGGCAGGGATGCCCCCCATTTCATAAAGTCCGCGCCCATGAAACCCGCCAAGTTGTTGAAGAACTCGCTGCCGACGGCCTTTTTCTTGGGGGCCGCTTTGCCGGCCGCTGCGCGCTTGGCGGCAGCTTCGGCCTCTTTCTTCGCCTTGTCATCGCTGTAAACACCAAAGCCCATTGAGGACAGGAAGTTGAAGAAGATGTTCACCCCGCAGGTCACGGGACGGGTGCTGTCCAAACTGTGCATGTGCTCGGTCATCTGCTTTGTCAGCGCAATGCCGCGGGTCTGGGCCGTCTCGGCCACCTCGTTGCCGATGGAGTACATGATCACTGACGGATGGCTGTAGTCCTTGCGGACAAGGGATTCCAGATCCTGCCGCCAGCGGTCGGGCAGGTAGCCCGCATAGTCATATTGGGTCTTGTGGATGTACCACATATCGGCGTATTCATCCATAACCAGCATACCCAACCGGTCGCAGGCATCCAAAAATGCCTTGGAACAGGGGTTATGGGCACAGCGCACAGCGTTGTAGCCCACCTTTTGCAGCAGCCGGACTTTGCGTTCCTCCGCTTCGGGGTAACAACAGGCACCCAGAACGCCGTGGTCGTGGTGGACACAGGCACCGAGCAGGATGACCCGCTTGCCGTTGAGCAAAAATCCGTCATCACCCCAGGAAAGGGTCCGCACACCGAATGTCGTCTCGGCGCAGTCATCGCCAAACATGGCTCGGCAGCGGTAGAGTGCAGGGGAATCGGGGCTCCAAAGTTTGGCATTGGGGATCTGCACCCGCAGAACAGCTTTGCCGTTGGATTCTGCCTGCGCCGTGGCCACGGTCTGCTCACCATCCAGGATGGCAACCGCCACCGCGCCGCTGGCTGTTGTCTGCACGGTCACTTCCACCTCCGCGGGGTCAATGCTCAGCGTGCGGACCTGCACACCATCGGGCAGGATGTGCCGTGCGGGGGCAGTCCACAGGGTGACGGGGCGGTAGATTCCCGCGCCGGAATACCAGCGGGAGTTAGGCTGATCCGCATTGTGGGCAATAACTTCTAGCACATTGTCCCGGCCGGGCAGCAGTTTGCCCGTAAGGTCCGCGTAAAAATCACTGTAGCCATAGGGGCAGGATGCGATTTTCTCACCGTTCAGGTGTACTTCGGCGTTATGGTAAACGCCCTCAAATTCCAGCACTGCGCACTGCGCCGCCTGCGCGGCATCGGGGGTGAAGTGCTTTTCATACAGATAATCGTACCCCGCAAACCAGCCTGTGTTGGTGCCGCCTGCCGAGGTCTGGCTGCGCTCCTCGGCCAGCATGGCATCGTGGGGGAGGGTAACGGGCGTGCCGGGGGCGGAGCTGCCCAAATGGCGGCAGGTCCAGCCGGTGTTAAAACTTGTTGCTTTCATGTTGTGCTGCCTTTCGGAATGTTGCAGGTATTACCAAAGAAAAACCGTCCGGGACGCATGCCCCGGACGGCTTGTAAGTACGGAGCCTATTGCGGCTTACTTACTTTTCTGCGCAAAGTTGGTGATGATGGCGGTAACGATGGCGACCAGGTTCAGCACAGCCATCGTGATGTTCATACCGGACAGTTCCGGCATGCCAACCATCTTGATGCCGTTGAACGCTTCGGCAATGTTCCAGATACCATCGGAAAGAACTGTCATCATGGCGTAAGCCAGCAGGGTGGCGGCAATGATGCCGGTAAAATCGGTCCAGACTTTCTCACCGAAGAGGAGAGAGACCTCGCAAACGGCGGCTGCGCCCAGGGCAATGGGGACCAGGCTGTTGACCATGCCGCCCTTGGAGCCGTAAATCAGCACAGCAACCAGCGTTGCAACGGTCAAAATCAGGGTCAGTGCGGCGGTATAAAAGCCAAACGCTTTGTTTTTCACAATGCTCGCTCCTTTCTTACTGTTTCTTGGCCTTTTTCTTGGTCTTGCTCAGAACCAGCAGGACAAAGAATACGGCGGTCAGGATGCCGGTAACGGCGATTTCGGCGGTGATGGCGGTCTGCCAATACGGTGTAACATGTTCAATGGCGGAGTTGGATGCCGTGCCGTTGGTAACGACCGAGCGGCTGATGGCGTACTCCCAGCTGATGGCGGCTTCGGTCAACAGCTCCAGCAGGTGGCCGTCATCGGTATCCTTTGCTTTCTGCAGGATCCACTGACCGTGGCCACCGACACCGTCCAGGCACCATTCCTGCGTGCCTGCATCCAGAACTTCGGCTGCATGGTTCTTGTAGCCGCCGTCCACATACTCGTCAAAGCAGGGGGCAGCGTCGGTATCAATGGCACCGTTCCAGCCCCACTCGTTGCGCAGGATCGTGGTGTTCATGGCATAGCTGGCGGAGGACCACTTCAGGCCCAGACGCTCGAAGGACTGCATCAGGCCGCCTGCGTTGGCCACGCGGATGCTGCCCTCAAAGGCTTTCAGGCTGCCCTCGCGGAACGCCTGTTCATTAAAGAAGCAGACAAGACCTTCGCGGTAGAATTCCTGGTCGTTGCCGACAAAGTGCTTGGGGCTAGCGTGGGAGCCGGTTTTCTCCATGGCTTCCACTTCCGCAGCGCCTGCCAGGTAGTTCAGGATGGGGCATTCGGACATATACTCAAAGTTACGGCCGCCGAACGGGGTGCGGTGCAGGTCGTTGCCGAGGTTGTAGTTGGTCATGTTGCCGGACCACATGCCATCCTCGCCCATCATGGTGCCGCGGCCAGCGTACAGGTCGGCGTTGAAGGTACCGGCCAGGACAACGTTGGAGCAGTAGCGGGTGGTAACGGGGTTGACCTGCTCGCCGTTGAACTCAACGGTCAGGGGATAGGTACCGCCAACGCTGTCACAGCCATCGCCAGTGGAAAAGGCCGGGCTCAGGTCGCCAACAGCGGGGCACTGGAAGCTCTGAACGGTGGCATTGGGCAGATCTTCGGGCTGGAGCTGATAGATGAATTTCAGCCAGGTTTCGTGGTCAGACAGGGGAACATCCTTCATCATGGCAAGGTTCAAGCCGGAATCAACGCCGAAGTTGGCAGCAACTTCCGAATAGCTCGGTGCTCCTTCGGGTTTCTCGTACCATTCGCCAGCCAGTATATTCATCATTTCCGGCGTGGCTTCCACGGTGGTCTGCTCGACCGGGTAGGTAGCCTCCCAGTCGCTGCGGGACAGGTAGGTGCCTGCACCATCGACCCAGTAGTTCAGGTCGGCATCCGCAAACTGGTTGGAAACGATAGCGCCGTTCTCGCCGGTGCGGTACTTGTCATCGTCAAAGCTCTGCTTGAAGCTGTAGGTCTTGGCGGCAGTGCCCTCGGCAGTCATGCCGTTGGCTGCGGTGTAACCTTCGGCGGCCAGAACATTGTTCAGTGCATCATGGGAATCTTCGCCAATGGCCAGGTAGTAATCGCCATCGGACAGGATGTAGCCGCCTGCGCCGTCATGGGCGGTGGTATCATAGCTGGCCAGCAGGTACTTGTCCACCGTGATGGTGACTGTTTCGGAAGCACCGGGGGCCAGTTCCTGCGTTTTGCCGAAGCCTGCCAGCTGGATGGCGGATTTCTCAACGCCGTGCTGGCGCTCGTAATCGCCGTAAGGGGTCTGTGCGTACAGCTGCACAACGGACTTACCGGCCATATCGCCGGTGTTCGTCACGGTAACTTTCGCGGTGATCTCGTCCTCGCCCACATCCACGCTGTCCAGCTTCTGGTCAAACGTGGTGTAGGACAGGCCATAACCGAACGGGTACTGCACTTCATCGGCGTAATTCCAGGAAGAAGCGCCTTCCAGTGCGCCAACAGGAGCGGTGGCGTTGCCCTGGCCCATAACGGCATCGGCGTAACGGGTCTCATAGTAGCGGTAGCCAATGTAGATGCCTTCGGCCTGGAAGGACATGTACTCCGCTTTCTCATCCTCACCGATCGTGGCGTTGATCTCGGCCACGTTGGCAAACTGCGGGGTCCGGGTGCCGGAGTTTACAGCGGCAGGGGAGGAGAGGGAATCGGTCGCGTAAGTATCGGTCAGATGGCCGGAGGGATTGACCGTACCTTTCAGGATCTCGGCCACGCCCGTGAAGCCCTGATGGCCCGGGTAACCAATGAACAGGATGGAATCCGCATAGGGGATAATATCCTGCACTTCCATCTGGTAGGGGCTGTTCAGCAGAACGATGACCTTGTCAAAGTTCTTGCGGACGAGCTCAAGCAGCTCACGCTCATTCTCATGCAGAGCCAGACCACTGATGGTGGAACCGTCGGTATCGACATCGTCCATCAGGATGTCCTGACCTTCGCCGCCCTCACGGGCAAACACGACGATGGCGGCATCCTTGTAGTCGTTGGCCCACGTGCTTGACAGCGCCTCATAGAAAGCGCCGTTTTCTTCAGTGTTCGTCGCCGTGCCGGTAACGCTGTAGCCGCCGCCCCACTGTGCGGCGGGCCCCTGTGCGCGGGTGGCGGTGCCTGCGGCAATGCCATCCCACAGCTGGGGGTTGACCTCAAAGCCCTGGGCTTCCAGCGCGGTCTTGAGGTCAATGGAGTTCAGCGCGCCGTTCGTAACCTTGTTGCCGGCAGAGTTTGCCTGGTAAGCGGGGTCAACGGCGGCGTGGCCGAACACAGAAATGCGGGTGGCGTTCGTCAACGGCAGGGTGTTGTTCTCGTTGCGCAGCAGGGCCGCGCCCTCGCGCATCTCGTTGACGTTCTGTTCCAGCGCAGCAGCAATGGCGGCTGCCTGTGCATCGGGGTCGTCAAAATCGCCAAACTGGCTCTTGAAGTAGGTCGTGTCGCCAACTTCGCCCGTCTGGACGACCTTGGTGGTCGCGGTGCCCAGCGCGGTGTTGATGTAACTTGCATTGGCCGCGGCAAGGTTCTGACCAATCAGGCCGACCACAAGCAAAGCTGCGGACGTAGAGGTAAGACCTGACCAGAGTTTGGATCTTTTCATCTGTTTTTCTCCTTATCTTTGATTCCTGCACATCGTTTGTCCAGGTTCGTTGTACTTACTATACCATCCTTTCTATCCGCGGGCACATTTTTTCCCCATGTGCATGGTTTTATTTCGTAAGTGATGCAAAAGTGACAAAAGAATTGCAACGGCTCGGGAGATAACATGTTAATGTGTACAATCACGTTGGATTTAATTTGTACAAAATGCGCAATGCACGCCAATGTATCGTTCTGCAGCAACCGAACGCGGGAAACAGCCGATTGAAATTCCGGCAAAAGCTGTGCTATACTGGCAGTAATAATGGATCAGGAGGGCTCCGTATGGTACGAATCAAAATACTGGAAGACGATCCCGCAGACCGCGATACGCTCATTGAGTGCCTGCGGAAATATGAGCGGGAACAGGGGCAGAGCTTTTCCATCACGGCCTATGACAATCCATCCGATTTTATGGACAATTATCATATGGATGCCGACCTTATCTTTATGGATATTGAGCTGCCGGGCATCAACGGCATTGAGACCTCCCACCAGCTGCGCGCTGCGGACCCCGTGGTAGCGCTGGTGTTCATCACGAACATGGAGCAGTATGCCATCAATGGGTACGAAGTTGACGCGCTGGATTTTGTCATCAAGCCCATCAATTACTACCGCTTTTCTTCCATGATGCTCCGCGCGCTGCGCAACCTGCCTGTGCGGGATGAAAAAGAGGTCATCTTACAGGCGGCGGGCACCATACGCCGGATGCGCATTTCCCAAATATATTATGTAGAGATACAGGACCACCTGCTCCTGTACCACACGGACATGGGCCGCATTGAAGCCTGGGGCAAACTTTCGGATGTGGAGGCTGAACTGGACACTTACAATTTTGCGCGGTGCAGCAGCGCACATCTCGTCAACATGCAGCATATCACATCGGTATCCAAAACAGAAGTCATCGTTGGCAGCACCAAGCTGCCCATCAGCCAGCGCAAACGCAAGGCGTTCTGTGACCGTGTGATTGCCTACCTGAACAAGACCTCTTGAAAGCCGGGGTGAGTTTTTGTGGTATCTCTTGCCTTTATCCGCAGGTTCCTTTTTAATGTAAAGTTTTGGGATATTTTCGTGGCGTTTTTGCTGGCGACCCTTCCGTTTATCTTTCGCTGCAGCCGCCGCCCGCATTTTGTGCGCTGGGCCATTGCCTGGCTTGTGCCGATCCGGCTACTCTGCCTTTTCTTTGCCCACACCTATGGCGGCAATATTGCAGTGGAAGCGTTCTATTCGGCCATTCTTCTCCTTTTAATGATCGGCGGGCTGTTGTGCTGTTTTGAGGAAAAGCTGTCCAACGTGCTGTTTTATTTCAGCTCCGGGTTTGCAACATGGTACATTTCCGACCGGCTGTTCCTCGTTATTGCCTCCATTTGCCGGTTGAACAGCAGCCTTGTTCCTTATTTTACTGAGCGCACGCCCTCCCATATCCTTTTATATATCACCTGCTTTTTGGCGGTATATCTGTTTATCTATTTCACCGTGGGCAAAAAGATGCACGCTCTGGGGGACAGCGAGATTCCCATGCAGAACGCGCTGCTGTTCTTGCTGCTGGACTGTATGCTGACGCCGATTTTTTATTTTGAGAGCGGTGCAATCTCCCAGTACAACATCTTCTTTTATAATCTTTTGAACATTGGCGAGATTATTTTTTACATATTTATGCTGCTTTTGCAGGTTCAGATGCTGGCCGCCGCCAAGGACCGCGTAGAGATCAGCACGATGAAAAAGCTTTGGGTCGAAGAGCAGAAGCAATACCAGCTGGTGAAAGAAAATATTGACGCCATCAACATCAAATGCCATGACTTAAAGCACCAGATCCGCAACCTGCGCACAACGGGCCAGGTCGATCCGGCATACTTGGACGATCTGGAACGCTCGGTGTCCATCTACAACAGCGCCGTGCGCACAGGCAACGAAACGCTGGACATTGTTCTGACCGATAAGCGTCTGCACTGCGCATCCCACAATATACAGTTCACCTGCATTGCCGATGGCAGCGGCGTGGCCTTTATGGAAACGATGGACATTTTCTCGCTGTTCGGAAATATTCTGGACAACGCCATTGAATGCGAATCCCTGCAGCCGCCCGAAATGCGGTTCATTCACCTTTCCGTGCGGACAGTCAACCGCATGTTGACCATCCATGCCGAGAACCACTTTGAGGATTCTCTTCAATTCAAGGACGGCCTGCCCGTAACCACAAAAGCGGACAAAGATTCCCATGGCTATGGTATAATGAGCGTCCGCCACATTGTGGAAAAATATAACGGCAGTTTTTCCATCTCCACGCAGGATAAGCTGTTTCAAATCGATATTATCATGCCGATACCATGTGATGATACCGGACGCAGTGCAGGATAAAGTGGCTGTAGAAGTTATACATTTTCTGTTATCTCCTCCAGAGGATACACTCTTTGGGGGAGATATTATAATTTAGAGCCTTTGAAATTGGGTATGCACAGACAGAACGGTGCATGTTTCGTATGACTTTTCTTCTTATGGCCCGCATTCGTGATCACTCCGCTATGCGGGCATCAATTCCGTTGTTTTATGAGCAATCACCCTTTTGTTCTTCTTTTTCTTTAGAATTATATATTTATAAATTTATATCTTATACTTTATTATATATAGAAGAAACAGAGGTTCTTTCCCTCCACAACAGAGGTTTCTTCTGGTGATAACGGAGGTTCTTTCATAGAATGGCGGAGATTTTTTCTTTTGGCGGCAGAGGTTGTTTCCTCTATTTTGCATGGAAAGAATCTCTGTTATACAATGAAAAAATCTCTGTTACCGTGTTGCGTGAACGGGCATAAGGAACAGGCTGGCAACCTGTAAGAAGCAATCGAAACGATAAGATCATCCCGATGGCACCTGAAAACGGCGGGAAAATGGCTGTGGGCGAAACATGAAGAGGCAGACAGAAGGACTTTTTTTGCGGTAAAAACCTCTGGTTAGCTTTTATAGCAGGTAATTCCTTTAACTTAAGCAGCAGGGGAGAGGCGCAAAGGCCGTTTTTTGCGGTAAGAATCTCCGTTTGCAAAAGAATTTGACTGGAAATTGGTATGGTAGAAATCTCTGGATGGAAGGAAATGCCCTCTGCAAGCAGAAAAATAGAAAAAATAGATAAAATTTTCTCGGTAAGAACCTCTGCTTGGCGAAGCGTGAGAAAGCAGAAAAGAAAAAGAGCAGAGGTTACCGTTTTGTATGGGATCGTAGAAAAGTACGTTAAAAACCTCTGTATTAGGAGAAGGTGGGTGACGAGGGAGTACGAGAGAAGAAAGATGAGGGCACTATTTTTTACGGCGTAAGAACCTCAGGATAAAAGAAGTCTTGGATAAGAACATTTGGTAATGCACAAAGCAGCACGGTACTTCCTTTGGAGGCTGCAAAAAAATCGCCGTAAAAACCTCGGCTTTGGGGGCAACAATCAGGCTTTATAAAATAGGGGCGGGGAAAAATCACTTTTTATGTTCAGAAAAGTCAAAAAGCACAGTTTTTGACCTTGATAGGGAGACAAAAAAGAGAAAATACGCGAAAGAAACATGCCGAATATACATTGAGAAAGACCAAAATATGCAAGAGGAGAAAAAAGAAAATATATAAACGGAGAAATTTACGGAGAAAAAAATCAGATAATAGTTGCAAATAAATAAACGATGATACGATACAAAATGCGGAGCAAATAGTGAGATCAACGATACTTAAAAGAGATTATTAACGCGAAAAAAATTAAAAATCACGGAAGAAATGGCCGAAAAAGTGTTGGACAGAACGGGATGATGGAGGGAAAGGAAGCGGCAAAGAAAAGGTGGCTAAAAACCAACCTATTATAAAGCAGAATGTGAAGAAAAAGGATGATAGGGTGGAGTAGATGGACTTTACGACACCAAAATTTTCTCGGTAAAAATCTCTGCTTAATTCCAGAGAAGCGGGCAGACAGGCAGCGCGAGAAAACGATTCCTGAAAAAATGTGTGGTAAAAATCTCCGGTATGGGATGCTGCTTTATGAGGAAGCAAGAAAAAAAGACAAATGAAACGTTTTGAAATAGGCGAAAACAGAACAGCTGCAATAGAACTTTTAGCAACAGCGACAATGCTGGGGTTATAGGTATAGCAACAGGTACCGAAGTCTACAAAACTGTTGCCGTAAAACTGGGAAGCAAATAAAAAGATGTTTGTAGATAAGAAAAGGAAAAGCAGAGGAAAAAAGAATGAACTATACAAAGAAGGAGCCACCGAATTAGTCTTTTTAATAAATGATATGTTGGGGCAACACCGCACAATTCCCGCCTTACGGCTTAAGCACCGCTTCGGCGGCTGCGGCACGGCATCTGCGTTGCCAAAATGCTCGATAATGTCGGGTTGCGGTACCCGCATCGTGCTTCGGGGGC